>JADFXK010000295.1 GCA_015233625.1 Deltaproteobacteria bacterium
AGCTCGCAAAGAGGACATAAAACCAGGCCAAGCCTGGAGTATCTTTCAACTAAAGAACAACTTCACCATGGACGTACTCAATTACCAACTGAATCACACTTTAGAAAAGAAGTTGTATAGGGAGAGAACTGCCCAATTTTTAAAAGCAATTTAATTTAAACCAGTCGCTTTTGAGTAACTAAGTCAAAACAATCATTTTTCAAATTCAGTGTCAACTAAAGGGATGCCAACCGCCAACTTTCTTGAAGTCAACTTGCCAGCCCTTGGTAACCCCAATTATTATGCAACGAGTGGCTATCTGGAGATAACACAGTAAATATGGTATTATAGTTTACATTTACAGGAAACGTTGTGAGCCGGGGTAAGCACATCTATGATCACATGTGTGATCTGTTGCCCCCCAGCCAGACAACTAGAAAAAATAGGTTTGAGCCTTGATTACCGGACGAAAGATAACCTAATGCTTCACAAGTTAAGCGATCCGATGCTGATAATTTCATGGCCAAGGATATGAGGAATACCGATTACAAGTCTTGTAAAGCAAACACTGACGCCATGGGGCCAATGTACTGTCAAGTAAAATACGCTAGTGATTTTAGAGTGTCAAGGGCCAATTCGATCATCCGTGAGGCCAGACTAATTGAGCAAAGTTGGAGCCAAGTGACTATCCCTTTGCCGGATATTTTGAGAGATTGGAAGGAAAATAGGGAGGTGTGCCGTTTTAACCGGAGTCTATACTTATACCGGCTTTAAAGTCAAATAGAAGTACCGTTTGACAGAACGTGGCCCCTATAATTGTTGATTTCTATCTCGGTCTTCACCTAGATATGGGGTAGGCCAACACTATAAACGGCGAACTTTGGGATAGTGACGACCATTTAGGCACACTCTTTGATGACTATGGGCATGGTTCCGGTGACGGATGGGATAACTGAGGAATATTTTGTGCTGAATTGCGTGGTTTGGAGAAAGGTGAGGGCATTTGTGATGGTAACAGCTTGTTTATTTGTACATTTTATATGTATATGGGGATTAGAGATGGTTTAGGCAGGTGTAAATGAAGATTAGACGGATTGGAGGAAAAGGAAGGAGATGTTGGAGGCATGGAATCTCTAATTTAAATAAGATACTAGTATACTATGTTATTATATGTCGTCTGAGACATTTTTACGTTTAACTACGCTATATTAGGTGGAAATAATGAATTATACCGGCATATGGCGCAAGAAAGTTATAGTTATGTCAAAATTGATATAGCATCGTCTCGTTAGTAGTCGGGCCAAAGCAAAATGTTGCAACGCAACAAATTTGGTCTCAAGCGAAAATAAATCCGGAGCCAAAGAAAAGCCTTCATTTTTGTTTCTGTTCGGCGTATAAATTACACTTAGTCTACGGCAAGAGACGGCAAGCCTCCTGTTGTGCTAGCCGGTTGTTTGAGGCTTAGTATCACCACCCCATGCCGTTTGGCGAGTATGATTTGCCGCAAATTGGTTACCGGTCGTGAACCTTGCTGACGTCTTTTAGACGGCTTTTTACATGTATCTGGGTGTATCTGGATGCCATACTGTGCTTGATATTGTTACAAAAAGTAGGTGGAAGACACTCAGGAGCGCTCTCTCACGCCGTAGACACGGGTTCGATTCCCGTTGGGACTACCAATAGTTAACCCGAAGAAGGCTATTCCGCCAGGAATTTCTTCATGGCGAACAACTAATCGACCAGGGAATATTCCGGGCGCTCGAACAAAAAAGCCGCCGATTGCCCCAGTTCAGGTGTCAGCGGCTCCCCAGTTTCTTTACCAGATAGTTCCTGCCTATTTTCCAACGACCAAAACTTCAAAGCTTCCTTTTACCATCACCGGTCTTTGTTTAGCTCCGGCCGGGACAGGCGCGGTTGGCGGTTCAAACTGGGCACCGGGCAAATAGATATGGTGAGTTTTGGGGTCAATGGCCATGGTGCGTGACCCGCGTTGCGTGACCACATTGTCCACTACTTCAAACTTGCCCGGAGAAGATTCTCGGACTACCGTCAGGGTCCCGTCGCCATTGGCGCTAAAAGCCAATCCTGTGGCCGGGTCAAAGCCGTTTCCGTCAACTTTTTCACCAATCGGCATTTTGGTGATGACCTTATGTGCCGCGGTGTCGAAAATCGTCATGAGCTTATTATGGCAACCAGAAAATACCCGGTTGTGTTCTGCATCCAGTCCCATGCCGGTAGGTTCCTGGCCAGGAGCCAATGACCACCTTCCAGATAAGCGGGTGTTGAGGCTGTCGATCTCCACGACTTCACTGGTATCCTCGATGTTGACGTAAATCTTTCCCTTACCGTCGGTCACTGAGTATTCAGGTTTCCCGCCGAGTGGAATTGTCTTCACCACTTTGCCCGAAACGGCGTCAAATACCGTTGCGTCTTTACTTTTACCGTTAAAGGTAAAGACCTTTTTCGAGGCCGGGTCATAAACGATCGCATCCGGATTTGCACCCGTCTTAACCGTGTCCAGAACCTTCAACGTCTTCAAGTCGAAGATGCTTGCCGTGTCGGTTTTGCCGTTGCTGGTATAGCCACGGTTAAATTCAGGGGCCACAGCAATGCCGTGAACTCCCGGTGTGTCTGGGATATCGCCCACGACCCGATCAGTATCGAGATCAATGACCATGACATGGGTACTTCGGGACAGGTATAGACGTCGAGCGGTTGCATCCACCGTGAGATAATCCCAGCCCCCTTCGCCGCCGACTTTGAGTCTCTTGATGATGTGGTAGCCGGAATCACCGGCCAAGCAAGGCGCGGCGATGGCCATGATACAAAAGATTATTAATGATCTCATTGAGTTGGTATTCCCTTTCATGAGGGGGGAGAAGACGCGGCCAGTCACGCCGGGTTCCCCTTTGGGAGGTCTCTTCGCCCGCCGGGGAACCTGATCGCAGGTTAATCCGTTTTCTTGGCCGGCGCAGCCTGGGCCGCGGCTTCTAATAATTTCGCCTGGTCGGGATGCGGACCCATCCATTCGACCTGGCCGGAATCCAGATGATACATGGCCCCCACCAGTTTGACCTTGCCTTCTTTGGCTAACTTCCGGATGTCGGGACTTGTCTTGAACAGGTCTTCGATGGATTGCCAGACATTGGCTTTGATGGCCGCATCGATCAAGGCCTGGTCGGCCAGTTTCGGGTCGGCCTTCTTAACTTTGGCCACCGCCGCGTTAATGTTCTTGACCAGCGGTGGTAGACTCCCTTCCAGATGCGCCCCGGTGGCTACGGCGGTCACGGCCCCGCAACTGGTGTGGCCCAGGACGACGATAACCGGCGTGCCCAGATGCTCGACCGCATATTCGGCTGACCCGACTTCGTCCACGTTGGCCACATTACCGGCCACCCGGATGACGAACACATCGCCCACGCCCTGGTCAAAAATGATCTCCACCGGACCCCGGGAATCGGAACAACCAATCACTGTGGCAATGGGATGCTGACCTTTGGTGGCGGTCTCTTCCCGGCGCTGTTTGTCGGCCCGCGGGTGCTCCGCTTTTCCGGCCACATACCGGGCATTACCCTGTTTCAGCCGCTCCAAAGCCTCATCCGGTGATATCCCCGGCCCGGCTGAGGAGGCCAAGACCATGACGCCGGTCAAGCACATGGCCAAGCCCACAAACAGCCCCATCCCTTTCTTCTTAGCCGTCATCTTCATCCTTCTCCTCCTGGTTTAAGATTGTTCTTGCAATAATCGGCTCTTCAATTTCCCTGGTCGCTTGATATATCTCGAGCGGTCATAGTTGTCTCTTTTTGATCCCGCCTCAGGATGGTGCGTCGCTGACCCTGGATAAAAGCGCACGCCTAAGAGTCAATTGTAACCGGGCAAGGCATGACAATCGGTCGTCAGGCTTTTGTCGGGTGCTAAACGTTGATCGTCAACCTGCAGCCGGATTGCGGTTTACATTTTTGCCTTTAGTTCCAGCTTATTGGTTAAACCCCCAAGACTGTGCCGTTTAACTCATAATTACCATGCTTTACCATGAAGAAACGACGGTGTCAACAAATATGGTCAATCCCTAAGTTCACCATCCCCATTGATATCGTCATAGAATTAAAGCGAAAACAAAATTTCAAGTCCTGGGGTGATCGAAGACTGTTTATTTTTGTTCTATATCAGCTTGTTGCAGGAATTGATAACCGATTTAGAAAATTTTATTGACTTGTGCGGCACAAAAAGCTATTAAGTAGCCATATTATAGCTGTGATATAGCCCGTATCAGGCATGTAACTGGCAGTTGAGCATTGGCGTGCGCCCTTACCCAGGGTGGCACTACGTTGACCCTGGATTAGATTGGCCAGTCTTTCTGGATGCCGGCGGGTTTCAAAACATCTGACTTCAAGAACAGGAGAGGGAAAAAGATGAAAACCTTTTGTACATTGAGGCGAATGATCGCCCGAAACCTGGAATACAACCCGGACAAGATTGCCCTCATCGAAGGCCCGAGGCAATACACCTTCCGGGAATTTGCCGACCGGACCAGGAGTATCGGAAACGCCCTGCGGGGGCTTGGCCTAAACAAGAAGGACCGGGTAGCCATCCTCAGCAAAAACAGCATAGAAAATGCCGAGTCTTACTTCAGCATACCCAACGCCGGCCTGGTCCTGGTCATGCTCAACTTCAGGCTCGCCGCCCCGGAACTGCTGACGATTTTGGATGACGCACAGGCCTCGGCGCTCCTGGTCAACGAAGAGTATCTCGCTCAACTGGACCAAATCAAAGGCAGCCTGAACTTCGTGAAACATTTCATTTTCATCGGAGATCGGTCCAAGACCCCGGCCGGCTGGCATCATTACGAGGCGCTCATTGAGCAGACACCGGCCCACGAACCGGATGTGATGATTTTTGAAGACGACCTGGCCGCCTTGATGTACACCAGCGGCACCACCGGGGCTCCCAAAGGGTGTATGGCTTCCCACATTAATTTTTACCACGCCGGGCGGAGCTTGACCCTGGAGATGAAAATGAATAAAGATGACATCGGGATCATCGCTTCACCTTTATTCCATGCCACCGGGGAAGTTACCCTGATGAACGACGTGTATAGCGGAACCACGTCCATCATCATGAGCCAATGGGACACCGGGGAATTCATGCACCTGGTGGATAAGTATCGGGTGACGACCGGAATGCTGGCCACCCCCATGCTGCTGTTTCTCGTCCAACACCCCAATGACGAGCAATATGATCTAACAAGTTTGAAAAAGATCTTTTTCGCCGGCGCACCCGTCACTCCGGTGGTCTTCCAACAGGCCATTAATCGGTTCGGGAATGTGTTCGTGCATCTGTTCGGCACGACCGAAACCGTCGGCCAGGCCACGATCTTGAGGACCAATGAAATCGCCGATGCGCTCCGGGAAGGACGGATGGAGATACTGGGTTCTTGCGGGAGATCCTTCACCGACATGGAAGCTGGGGTGGTGGACGAACAGGATCGTCCGGTGGAACCAGGCGTCGTGGGCGAGATTAAG
>JADFXK010000296.1 GCA_015233625.1 Deltaproteobacteria bacterium
GGTGTGGTTTAGACTCTGTCGTTCGTCCATTGCGGGCCTCCTTTTCCATGAACTTTGAGCGGTTCTGAAAGGGAGAGTCCCGCATCTTCCCGGAACTGTCAAACTTTAGGAGTCCCCCGGCAGAGCCGGGGGTTTACCTATTTTTATTAAGCCACTGATCCACCTGACTGGACAATAATTTGTTTTCAGCCGCTAAACGAAACACCGGCTTAGGACTGTTGGGTACATCGACGAGGCCCAGTTCTTCTACAATGTACCGTTTCAGGTGTTTCCACAACATGTCATAACAGGTCTCGAAGCGATGAATGACGGATTCGGCCAGTGCTTCTTTGTCCAGTTCGGTGAGGTTTTGACGACAGCCGGAGTTTTTGTAATTCTTATACTGCAAGTCAAGGTGGTGCAGCGACTTATTGAATCTATCGTAATCAATCATGCGGCGCCTCCGCCTTGCAAAACAAAAACACATCATTCTTGCTACGATTGAGGCGCGGGATCACATCGATGAGAAGATTCATCAGTTCCGGGGGGTTGTGGAAAGTGATGTCAACGGTCATAGCACATCCTCTACGATCTTCATACGCGGCTTTGATGATAATTCCGATAGAGTGTAGAATCAGCCCAGCGGATTTGTGATCATATATCCAGGTGATCCGGGAAACAATTTGTGATGGAGCAAGATGGCTTATTTTTATGTCGACCAGGGGAGGGATTATCAGAAGATGATGGAAAATGTCAAGGCTAAGAACAGCTCGACTCCATTATTCTAGTTCAACCATCGGCAATGGGCATCCGGGGTCAGGCTGAAGGTGAGTCAGGTTCATTTACAGACAAGATAAGTCACATAACCCGCCAATCAAGTACCCATCAAGTACCGGCCAAGAATATAACAGGCTGTACTACCACGACTTTTACTGCCAATCCTTTGTCCGTTGCCGGCAGAAATGCCAACTTATCAAGTACCCATCAAGTACCGGGTAAGAATATAACAGGCTGAACTATTTCAACTTTTTCTTTGAATCATAGGCCTAATGCCAACAACATCGGTAAATAATCAAGTAGCCATCAAGTACCCGCGCTGGGCCTGGCAGCCCACCAGGGAATATACTTCATGAACTTTGGAGCGGCTCCCAAATCATAAGGGACAATCGCATGAGATTCGACAGCCTCCTTGATCAGGCGGGACGCGGCTGACATGTTCTGGTCTTCAATGCCAAACCCGCTGCCCCAGTATCAGTCCTCATCTTTAGTGAAGTTCCAGAACGTTTGCTTGGGTTTCTTTTTCTTATCCTCCGACCTCTTGGCCAGCCATTTTTTGTGGGCAATGTGTTCAGCCGCAAGCGCTTCCCGTTGTTTCTTCTGGGCGTCGCCAATTTTCTCTTGAGGCAGCAACTGGCCACACCATTGGCATCTACAGGCCTGCCGGGATAGGAGAACCCGTCCGCAATAGGGACATCGGACCGGACCGGCCGGCTCCGGCCGCGACTCCCCTCCCGGCCTGAGTTTGGCGTCGCGATCCGGGGGATTCGGGGGCCCGGATGAGCTCTTCCGGCCGCAATATTCGCAGGCCGTCTCAACGGCTCCCCTTGAATCGGGCATAATGGCGCCACAACCTGCACACTTTTCCGGAATCATATCTGGTGGCAACACTATTAAAGGTCAAATTGGATTATTTTGGGGTTTATGCCGATCATGACGTCAGCAAACCGAATAGGCCCTGACGGTAGATAATCCACCAGGGCCTATTTCTTGGCTATCAATCAAATTATTTTGCAAATCATTTTGGAGAATATTTTGGCTCCCCGGGCCGGACTCGAACCTGCGACAAGGTGGTTAACAGCCACCGACTCTACCAACTGAGCTACCGGGGAACAGCAGCGTTAGATGAATTTGGCTTGTTATCACCTGGTCGACCGGTTGTCAATAAAAAAAATGGACAATATATTTATCAACTCAAAATAATTAGACTTTTAATCAAAATTAGGCTATCCACAAAAAAGCAAAAGATTATCCGTCAATGGTATGTTTCACAGCCTGTGGCTTTAATGTAGTTACAAAATAGCTTGCCACTGTCATCCGGTTATGATATTAACCGTAATTAAATTGTCTTTTCCCGAATTACGGTTCTAACCGGCACGACCGCAAGCTGTTGAACAACTAGATGAATCTTCAGCAAGGGTCTGTCAACAGGCACGGTCGTTTAAGCGAGATTTGTCAACCCAGGTAGTCAGGAGGCTTAACAAAATGGAAATCAAGAAAATTGGCGTTATCGGAGCAGGGACCATGGGGCACGGGATAGCCCTGACCGCAGCTCAAATCGGCTGCCAGGTCGTCCTCCGGGATATCGAGGATAAGGTTGTTCAAAACGGAATGAAAGGCATTGACCGTTTTCTGTCTAAGAGCGTGGAAAAAGGAAAGCTGACCGCCGACCAAAAAACAGAGATAATCAACCGGGTGACCGGCACCACGGAAATGTCAGCCCTGGCCGATGTGGATTTCGTAATAGAGGCCGTAATTGAAGACCTGGATCTAAAGAAAAAGGTGTTTTCGGAACTAGACGAAATCTGCCGTCCGAAAGTCATTCTGGCCACTAATACTTCATCTATGTCCCTAACCGAAATCGCGGCGGCCACCAAACGCCCGGATAAAGTTTGCGGGATGCACTTTTTCAACCCCGTCCCCATAATGAAACTGGTCGAGGTCATCAGAGGTTATTATACCTCCGATGAGGCCGTCGAAATCACCACCGCGCTGGCCCAAAAGATGGGTAAGACGACGGTCGAAGTCAAAAAGGATTCGCCGGGGTTTATCGTCAACCGAATCATGATCCCCCACATGATCGAGGCGATTAAAATCGTTGAAGAAGGCATTGCTACCCCGGAAGACGTGGACAAAGCCGTCAAAAATGGCCTCAACTACCCCATGGGCCCCTTTGAACTTATGGACCTGACCGGGATCGACATTTGCTACTTTGTCGCCGAGTACTTCTACAAGGAACTAAATAAAGAAGGTAAATGGGTTTCTCCCAACCTGCTCAAAACCATGATCCGAGCCAAACGCTTAGGCCGCAAGACCGGCGGCGGCTGGTACGATTATAATAAATAATCCCCTCCGTAAAAAACAAATCGCCTGCGGCTCCCAGGGGTGCAGGCGATCATGTTTTAAAACCTGGAGGTTCCCGACGTCAAGTCTTTGGAAGGGCGAAACCGGCTCTGAAATCCCGATAGGCCATGTTTCGCAACTCGTATAACACATCAGCCACGTGGACCCCCTGGGGGCAGTATTCCTGGCACATATAGCAAGTCAGGCAATCCCAGGTCATCCCCGCGGCCAGGGCCTCATCCTTTAACCCTAAGGCCAGGGCGTGCATGATCTGGTGTGGCAAGAGCCCCAATTCAGCCACCGGATCCTGACAATTGGCCACCACCGGGCAGGCATTGGTGCAGGTTTGACATCTATAGCATGACCAGAAGGTGGGAGCCTGGATTGAAGAAGACAATTCCTGTTGAAAAACGCCGTGATCCGGAAGTACTATTATTTCCCTGGCGTCATCTTTTTGGGTATAATGGTCTGCCACAAACTGTCTGGCCGACACCGCCGGTTCTGGAAATCCCTTCAATTCCAATAAATCATTCATGCTCAGCCACAAGTCCTGAAGATTAATCCCCACCGGGCAAACATCGGTACATCTGTGACAACCCGTGCAAATGTGACTGCCTTCTTGAATGATCCGTAATTCTTTTTCGGTTAGAGGCCGGTTGAAAGCCAGGCTCTTGAGCGCCTTCAGTTTTTCGGAAGGCAAAATAGTCAGGTTGTGCATTTCCCAAAAGATCACATTGACCGAACACCTCACGCTGCACGTCCCGCAGCGGGTACAGGCATCAAATTCCATTATCCGCCTGGTTGCCACATTAGCCGGATCAGTTTTGCCCCTGGCCATGATCCCGTTAACCAGCAGGCTGATCGGGCCGGCCACCATATGGAAGAATTTGCTGAAGGGTAAATAGGCCAGACCGACCAGGCAGGCTAACACGTGAACATACCACAGCCAGATAGCCACGCCGGCCGAGGTCAGACCCAAAGCCGCGGGTCTAATCTTCTTGGCCACCCCGTAAGACACGAAAGCCCAGTCAGGTTTGGAGTGGCAACCGGCACAATTCATCTGGTGCAGCTCTTCCCCGCGACGCATCCCGGCGGCGTCCGCCGTCACTCCGGGTTCAGGAAAAATCACCCCGAAGTCGTTGGCCCAATAGGCCCGGAGGGATTCTTTATCAACATCACTGGTGACGGTATCCCCATACTGCGCGACCATCTCATCGTACCGGGCATGGGAGACTATTTTGGTGGCTTCCATTAAGAAACCGGAAATCATGATGATCGCCAGAATAATTAGAACATAACGATCCTGGTCACCCGTGGTCACCCGCATTCCCGGAATGGTCCACCGCCGATATAAAGCAATGGCCAGCCCGGCCAGGACCGCGACACCAAACAGGTTTCTTAAGTAGATATAAGGGACTACAGTTGAGGCATAGCCGGGAAAAAAACGGGGCATGATGACCGCACCCAAGGCATGCGTTAACACCAGCAGGGTGAATCCAACATAGATCAGCATGTGCATCAACCAGCGCCAAAAATCCTCCTTGAGCACCCGCCGGTTTAGAAGTACATCCAGAAAAAAAATCTTTACTAAATCGATCAGCTTAGGGCCGAACAACACCCCCACCCCACCCCTAACGGCCGCCAGGACTCGGATGCCGGCCGGAAAACGTTCTCCTCCGGTGTTTATTTGGTGTTGAAACCAGGTCACCCCCTTGAAGATCAGTCCCACCATGCATATGACTAGCGAGAGATGCAGGCAAAGTGATACAAAAGGGCTGTCAGCAATGAACATGGCTCCTCACCTCATCGGGTTATATACTTGACACGGCTGTAATTGCCGCTTTTGAGAGCACCTGTTGCCGGTTGCTGGTTGCTCGTTGCTGGACGCTGAAATAAAAGATAAAACGCAAACCGCAGGAGACGCTGAGAGAAAAAGATAAGGACGCAAAGATTATAGTAAGACATGTATCATACTAAATTAATCTCAGCGTCCTCTATTGTTTTCCCTACGTCCTCTGCGGTTTGCCTTTTGAAGAGGAGTTCCATCAGAAGGCAAAGAAGTGATGCCAGTTCCTTGCCTTCTCTGGATTAGGTGCATGAGTTAAAGAGCTATTCGGCTATTCATCATCCTCGGTCGGCTCTTTGGGTTTCATATGTTCCGGGATAACCATCAGTTCTGCGATGGCCTCTTTAAAGTGGATGGCTTTGACGCCCAAGTCATATTCCTTATTGAGGTCCCTGATCTGGTCGATACAGTTGTGGCACGGGACAAAAATGATCTTGGCCCCAGTTTCTCTAATTTGCTCGGCCTTGATTTTACCGCATTT
>JADFXK010000297.1 GCA_015233625.1 Deltaproteobacteria bacterium
CTTCACCCCGATACCCGATTAATTCTGCTTGGGGATAAGGACCAGTTGTCTTCGGTGGAAGCGGGCGCGGTATTAGGCGATATTTGTGGCTGCGGCGACCCGGAGCGATTCTCCCAGTCTTTTACCGCGGCTTGCCGGGAGATATGGGGATGTCGGCTGGACCCAACGCGTTCGTCGGAAGTCGTCGGCCCAATGTCGCAAGACTGCATTATTCAACTTCAAAAAAGTTATCGTTCTGCCGATGACGGCGGGATCGCCGTGGTCAGCCGGGCGGTCAGGCATAACGACGCCGACGCGGTGGTCGCGGCGTTTAAGGAAGGAAAGTACCCCGATCTAGTTTGGGCCAACCTTCAGGCGGGTGACGTGTTGCCCCAAATTGTTAAAGTGGATATAGTCAAGGGATTCAGGGACTATCTGCAGGCGGTAGAGAGTCTCCGTTCTCAGGTCATGGCGGAGGCAACCTGGAAGTTACAGAAACTGTTTAATCTTTTTGATCAATTTAGAATCTTGTGTGCGGTCAGGGAAGGACCCCATGGAGTCGCCAGGTTAAACCTGCTGGCCGAGACTGTCTTAGAAGACGAAGGGCTTCTTCGCCGAGATAAAAAGTGGTATTTAGGCCGACCGGCCCTGATCCGGCGCAATGACTATAATCTTGGGCTATTCAATGGAGATGTGGGGATCTACTTGCCGGACATCGTGGCCGGGTCGGATGCTCGGGCGGTTTTTCCCGGTTCGGAAGGGGCATTCCGCTTGTTTCATCCGCTGCGGCTGCCGGTGCTGGAAACTGTTTTCGCCATGACCGTGCATCAAAGCCAGGGGTCGGAGTTCGACGAAATCCTCTTGATTCTGCCCGACCTGGACTCACCCGTCTTAACCAGGGAACTTCTTTATACCGCCATTACCCGGGCCAGACGAAAGGTCACCTTATGGAGTTCCGAGCCGGTCCTGCGGCTGGCCATGGCTCGCGCCACCGAGCGGACCTCCGGCCTGTCAGATGCCCTTTGGGGTTGCGGCCAGGTCTGATGATTTAATGCGTAAATCAAAATCAAACACCTCTGATACCGGCTGGTCATGGGCTGCTCGGCCCACGGCCAGCCTGGAGATAGCCGCAGACCTTATCTCGGCCAAAGCCGCCACGACCTGCCGGGCCAGGACGGGTCCTCCGGGGAGATCGGACTTATTCAGAAAGGGGATGACCCTGGATCTGGGCGGGATATTCTTGAGACTACCTTGGGGCGAGGTCAGCAGATAGGCCACATCAGCCGGGGTAATAATTTGCCCCCGTGATTTCCCCACCACCGAACAGAAATGATCAAGCCGGAAAACCAGACTATCATCAATCGGCCGGTTCACGGCGTCTAACCCGACCAGGGGGATGGCCAGAGTGGCCTTGGCCGGTATAACAGGTTCATGGACAGCCGGAGCTTTGATCGAGCGTCCGGCGGCCCCGTCTGCCTCGATGATGAGATAGTCCACCACGCCATCTTCATAAAGCCGACACAGAAATTCGGGGTCTAACCCGGCCAGTTTTCCTTCCGCCAGGAACCTAGCCGCCAGAGTGACGTGGCCTCCATGGGCCAATGCTCGATGAACGGCCGGGCGAAAATCTTTGACCTCGTCCACCAGGATTACCGCCGGTGACTGCTGGTCCTCAGGGGAAAATATCTTAGTCGTGGTGGTCGTCACCACCCGGTGTCCGGATCTGGCCAGGTGCCGGGCTAGCGCAAACATCAGAGTGGTCTTTCCCCCGGCCCCAACCAGGCAAATCATCTCCCGCTCACCTAAGCCGAAAGCTCCGATAATATCCACGCCCATACCTCGTCCTACAACCAGCGTTAACCCACCCGTAACCCGCAACGCGCCACTCAAGCCACTTTACTTGGTTTTCATCTCAAATACGCCATCCCAATAATCTGGTGGAGGATTGGCTTTAAGGGTGGCTACCCGGCTAAGATAGAGGAAAGTTGGTTCATCCTGGGGATAGGCTTCGGCGATTTCGGTAAAGGCGGCCAGGGCCCGGTCCCAGAGCTGATTCCGATAATAGGTCACGCCTAAGTTGAACATATCGGCCAGCCGCTTCAATTCCGGAGCGGCATTGTTTGGCCCCATGAGTTCAAAGACCCTGACCGGTTTGTTCTTCCCTTTAACCTTGACCGCGTCCAGCTCACGGCAGAGAAATTGTTCCCGGACATGCTCAAAAGTGAATTCACTAATTATGATGTGGCTGCCATAAGTTTTGTTGGCCCCTTCCAATCTGGAGCCAAGGTTGACGTTGTCGCCCATGACTGTGTAATCGAACCGGATGTTGGAGCCCATGTTACCGACAGACATGGGGCCGGTGTTGATCCCGATGCCAATATCGAGCATGGGGATCCCTTGTTCCTTCCATTTCTGCTGAAGGATTCTTAGGTCGGCCATCATCTCCAGGGCAGTATGACAGGCCCGGGCCGAATGGTCGGACTGTTGTATCGGGGCGCCGTAAAAAGCCATGATGGCATCACCCATATACTTGTCCAGGGTACCGTCGTATTGCAGCACCCGGTCGGTCATCACAGTCAGATATTCATTCAGCAAATGCACCAGATCCTCGGGACTCATGGACTCAGAGATACTGGTAAACCCCCGGATATCCGAAAAAAGGACGGTAAGTTCGAGCTTTTCACCGCCCAGTTTCAGTTTGTCCGGGTTCTTAAGCATTTCATTGACTACCTGGGCTGAGACGTAATGGGCAAAGGCCCCTCTTATCTTCTTCTTTTCTCTTTCCTCCGCCAGATACCGGTAGAGTGTGTAGGCCGTATACCCTAAGATTAGTTGTAGCATTATATGAACTATATTGATCCATAATCCATACTTGGTGAACAGAAACTGACAAAAGGCTATATAACCGAACAGAATCAATTGAGTGACCACGGCCCCTTGGACGGCTCCAATTCTGGGTAAAATCAGGCCCAAGGCCAAACCAATGACCAGCATGGCCAACACGTCAAAGATTGAGGCCCAGGTAGGCCGGGTCAGAAAATCGCCCTTGATGATATTGTCAATGACGTTGGCGTGAATTTCCAACCCAGGAAAGACATTGGAGAACGGGGTGACCCGCATGTCGTAAATACCCACGGCCGTGGCCCCGATCAGTACTATTTTCCCTTTGAATAGTTCGGGTGACAGCCGATCATGCAGGATATCGGTAATGGAATAATGCAGGAACGTGCCGGGTCCCCCCCGGTAATTGATGAACAGCTTGCCTTTTTCATCGGTGGGGATGGATATCTGGCCCACTTGTATTTTTTCTAAGCCGAATTCAGCCACCTGGAGAAGGACTTCTGGATAATTTCTAAAGCTCCATAATGTTTGCATGGACAAAGGGGCATAGAGATCGTCATCACATTGAATAACCAGCGGGACCCAGCGGACGGTGCCGTCTTCGTCGGGAAACATGTTAAAATATCCGGAGGTTTTAGCCGCGTCACGAAACATCTTGAGATTGGCTTGAGGCATATAGGCCTTAACAAAAGGGGTAGCGGCCGCCTTCTGACTCTGGTACCTGATAAGTTTATATTTTGATTGATCAGTCTCGGCGATCCGGTGTTTTACCACCTCCTGGCTCAAGTGGGTGATCCCCTGGCTGGACATATGAAAAAAATACCCTAAAACTATGTCGGATTTTGACTTTTGCAGTGATTCGGCCAGTTGCCTGTCCGTGTCCATCTCCTTTGCGGCCTGGTCAAAGACTGACTGGACTTGATCCGGGACCACCCCAAGATTCCTCATCTTTTCCCGTAATGACCGCAAAATAGGTAAATTAGCTTTTTCGTCCGGCTCAAAGAAACCGATATCAAAACTTATGGTTTTAACTCCGGCCGAGGACAAGAAGTCGACCAGCCGGGCCAGGACGGTTCTCGGCCAGGGCCAGCGGCCCAGCTCTTCTAAACTCTTTTCATCCACCACGGCCAGGACCACATCCGCTCCGGGTTTAATCTGCCCCCGGTATAGAAACCGCAAGTCTAGAGTCTTTAACTCCATGAGCTGCAGGAACGGAGTATTGATCAGATAAATGAGCACAATCACCAGGGTGACGCCCATCGTGATGGTCAAGGGATTAGGCTGCTGGAATTTAGACAAAATTCGCTTCATGGGCGGATCCGTAACATTCTCCCTAACATAATGGAGCGAGGGCAGGCAGACCTATGATTTCACCGGCTCTTGAAAAAGAGTTGGGGGCCGAACCAATTGTTGCCAGTTGGAGTTAAACGGCATTAATACAGAGGAATCCGTGGCCGGCAACGGCAACACACTTTGGACTTTAATATACGACGAATTAATTGGAAAAACCAGACCATTTATCAAAAAAATTGGACCTAAGTCAAATCCAAGATATTTGCCGATTATTAATGCCGTCCCCAAAAAACAAGCGCCGGGACGAAATTTATCAAAATCTCGTTCCCGGCGCCTGTGCTTTAGCCTCATCGGCGTGGGCCTGATGGCACCCGACGATGTGTTTTTTAGGGATGTCTTTTTGTTGTCCTGATCTCCGGTTACCGGCCGAAATTCTAAAGAAGATCAACTATCCGGCATTGCAACCTGATGACTACACTGTCGAATGTTTTACCTCTGGCCCGGTGGAAGGTCAAATCTGCTAGCAGCTACATGAAGTACTGCCGCAAGAGCCTCCGCCTAACGACACTTCAGAGGATATTTTGAGTCCCGCCTGCATGCCGTATTCCACAAAATCTACCTCTATTTTTTTGGCCTGATCCATGAGAGTAGGTTCAACCAAATAGGTTATCCCTTTGATGTCAAAGACACTATCAGTTGCTGTTGGCTCGTCCAGAGCCATCCTCAGCGAGGGACCAGATCAGCCACCCTGGGCCAGAAAGATCCTGATCGGGGTGGAGATGTTCTCCTTTTTGAGGTAACTGTCCAAATACTCGTGAGCCTTGTCCGAAACGGTTAACATTGGATTCTCCTTGTCAGTGATGGTTGTGCTCCAGCGCACTACATTTAGTTATAAGTTAATGAGTTATCATTCGGATGTCAAGTGTAACCGGATAAGTCACGGGAATAATAGCTACTGTATCAAAAGGGTGACGATCACGTGACAGTCCTGCGTCAAGAACATGGACCCAAAGCAGGGTCGATCGGCCGAGTTCTATTTAGAAAAGGGCCGAATGAACTAGCCTTGACAGTTTTAAAATAATTCGTACAATCATTAACAAATATTGCAATATAGCCATACGGAGGATATTAATGGCCAAATTAATCGTCGAAGTCCCTGAGGACGTAAAGCAGGCCCTTAAGCTCAGAGCAGTCAAGGAAAAGACTTCGATAAAGGCAATTGTTAACCAACTGATTATCGACTTCCTGACTCACGACTCATCGGGGCAAATCAAGTTATTTAAAAATAACCTCGAGTAACCAAAAGCATG
>JADFXK010000298.1 GCA_015233625.1 Deltaproteobacteria bacterium
AATTCAACTTCTTGATTACCTAATTTAGGGTCGATAGCTCTATATTTCATACTCTCAGCTAATTCCCCAGTTGAAAAGTCCCGGCGCAAGATGTTCCTGAAACCATCGTATAAAGGCTTGATGGACTCCTCATTTCGAAGCAAGGCGATACTGGACTTATCACGGGATAGCTTGGGCAGCTCTTTCTCCTGAAAGACAAAACCACTTTCATTCCGTTCCACTATAGTTACGGTTTCTTCCCCTGATCCGCGCCAAAGCCGTTCCTTCACGATCACCGGTGGCTCTGTGGCCGCCTCACCAGTTTCGACCTCCCACCCATATGTAACTCCACCTTGCTCCACCTGGACCGACCAGCACGCGTTTTCAGCTATTTCCTGGCCAATCGCGACCCGGGCCAATTTGTAGATGGTATTCAAAAACATCGATTTTCCGCTCCCGGAGTCGCCAACCAGGAGATTCAGCTTTCCCAGTTCCACCTCGGAGAACCGCAATTTTGACTCGCCTGACTCCCAAAATTTGTACTTGACTATTCGCATCGGTGTCACCCTGTGATGGACGCCTGTCGATAGATCAGGCCGCAAGCTAAACAAATGTTGCAGTCATCGAATATCGTTCCCATTACCTGTTCAGCGCCGATAGCACTAAAACCAGGCAGACTCGGCGGTCCAGGTTCACCTCATTGCCCATCAAAAACGGAGCCAGGATGCCGGACAGCCGACCCGCTCCGGTCAACACCGCCACTTCCTGGTTCTTGACGTTCTTGGCCTTGAGCTTGCCGGTATTTGAATAAAAAGCGATCTTACCGACTTTTTTCTTGTCTTTCAGCACTTTTATTTTCTCGGTCTTGTATTTCAGCGTCCAGCCATAGAATCCGTCATCGGTCAGGGCAATTTTGATCTTATCCGCCTTGAGCTTGAGTTGACCATAAGATGACCCGGCCGCGCTGAGTTTGACCGTGGAACCACGCAGTTTTCCGTTGGCCACCGCCCGTCCGTTCTTCAGAAAAGTAATTGCGCCTTGGGCGTCAACGCGCAGAGTATAGGCTTGACCTTCGGCTATGGCCTGCCAGCCCTCCCGGTCTTTGTCAATGGCCAACTGTTTTCCGGGGCCGTAGGTAATGATCTGACCGGCGGCCGCGGCCTCTTTGACCAGGACCGAGCCCAGTAACATCATAACCAGAACCGTCACAGTTAAGCGTTTTAGAACCATAGGTCTTATCCCCATGAAAAACCTCTGCGCCTTATTCCTTCTCTTTGCGTCTCCGGCGTTACTCAATTCCAGCATCGCTAGGGTTGTCCTGTCTCAGGTGGCGCTAGTTCGGCTGACGAGAGATCGGCCACTGCCTGATTTTCGTCCACGAAATCCATACAATTGTGGCAAACGGGAAAAACCCGGCCGGCCGCCAAAGTATACCGGATCTCCTGCCGCCGCGGGGATGTCAAAATATCTTCTAAGGAATCCTCCATGAGATTCCCGTAAACCGGCATCTGAGCCTTACCCATGCAGCAGGGATATGCCGTCCCGTTAGCCTCGATAAACACATGAAACCAGGGAGCCAGGCACATCACGTGGTCGTAAAAGGCTCCGGCGTACCGGCCCTTCTGGGCGTACCGGGCGCTCTTTTCCGTTTGGTCCGGGTGCCCCAAGATAGGGGGTCGGGTCAAGATGTTTTGCCAGGTCGTCGCCTGGGCCGCCAAAGCCGACCATTGCTCCGGAGTCGGCCTGACCTTTTTGTCGGGTGAGGCCACCGGCAACAGTCGCCACTGGGTTATCCCGTGGGAGAGCAACAAGCCATACAGGTCTCCCAGGTGATCGATATTATCTCGAGTGATCACCGTGTTCACCGCGATGACGGGGCTTCGGCCGGCCTTCTTCGGTTGACTCTGGACTGCGGTTATCCCCTTCCACACACCCTTCCACGCTCCTTTGACCCCTCGCATGGCGTCATGGAGTTCCGGATACGGGGCATCTACTGAAAATGTGATGGTGTGAACTCGTTCCTTAACCAGGAAGCGGGCCCAGGCCTTATCCAATAACACTCCGTTGGTGGTGAAATTGACCTGCAGGTCCAGGCTCCGGGCATGGCTGACCACGTCTTTGAACCCGGTATAGGTGAGGACTTCGCCGCCGGAAAAATGAACCTTCCGTAGCCCGTGCGCCCGCAACTCAGTCAGGATTGATTTAACCAGATCAACCGGTAGGCTGGTTTTGGCCGGATCGAATTGGGCCAAACTCCATAATCGGCAGACCCGACATCTGAGCTGGCAATGCCAGGTTAGCTTGATCTTGGTGCTGAGGACGGGAAAAGGCATCTCCGGCTGGTGCCGCAGGCGTCCGGCTCGCCAGGCCAAATAGCGATCCTGTCTCAGGATATCGGCCAGTAGCATACGACCTCAATTTCAAACGGGATCGGGTCCTCATTCCACCCGGCTATCCGGTTCTCCCATCCGATCATGAAACCCCGCAACTCACCATAGATAGCCTGGGAAGCCGCCTCCTGAAGAAGCCGGCGGGCCGTCTGGATCTTCAAACATCGGGCGGCCATCGTCGCCGGAAAAACCGGACGTGGTCGCGTCGTTTCCATACCTGCTGAGAGGGGGAGGCCCATTGGGATAGGGATCGGTTCCATCCGGGTAGTAGTTGCCCGGTTGACACCCGCCATTGGACAGAAACAGCACTACCAGCGAGAGGAGCACGAGCTTTTTCATTTTATGTTACCAGTCTCTTGTTTAAGGGTAGCGCCCGGCCGTTCGGCCGGAAGGTGGTTCCTCAGATCAAAAGGCAGTCCATGTCAGGTCGGAAAATTCAGCTCTATTGAACCGTTCTTAAGGATAAGAAGACTTTATCAAAGCCCCGGCCATAAGTCAATAAGGTGTTCCGGATTGGGCAATTCCACTTGGGCCATGTTCGAGGAGCGGCCGGATTGCGGATCCTACTTCTTGTCCCATCTAAAAAGTGGATCCAGGCCGTTCTTCAAGGCGTAGTTGTAGATTTCCTCAGAGTATTTTCGGACATAGGGACAATCCAGGATACCGAGTATCCCTTTTTGAATGATCAGGACATGATCAGTATCGGTAAGACTGTCCAGCGGGATGGATTGAGCCGCCGCCTGAGTCCGCACAAATTCGGGA
Source organism: Deltaproteobacteria bacterium (assembly GCA_015233625.1). GTDB lineage: Bacteria > Desulfobacterota > JADFXK01 > JADFXK01 > JADFXK01 > JADFXK01. Next base: position 3,132 of record JADFXK010000298.1, read on the forward strand.
TCATACACCTGCTCCGTGACCAGCGGAAAAATCTGGGGCAGTCGGCAGACCAACGGCCGGTGCATATAGACCCGGCATAGTCCGACCCGGCTATCCAGGTTGGGGCACGGCCCATTCTTGGGTAGAATAAGTGACCAGTGATCCTGCCAACGGTATAATGCCGCCGGTCTCAGGTAAAAAGGTTCCCCATCAAACTCCAGACTGGTCTCGGCCATGGCGGAGGTGCCGCGGGTGGCCGGACTATCCACTCGGGGTAGGGCAAAACGGTCAATCTCCTCCTCAGCCAGGGGCAGTTCAAAGAAAAGGGCGTTATTTTCCTCAGTCGGACCGACACAGCAATCGACACATCCGGCCTGGCCACATAAAATAGTATTTATTCTCTCCAGTTCTATTCTGATAACATCTTGATGAAAGATATAGGGCCAGACCAGCTCGGGTTTGATTGGCGACAAATGATGATCCACCACGATCCGGCCGCATTTTCTGACCGCCTCCGCGTTCAACCCATAAAAACGAGTCAACGGTTCGAGGTAGTCAGCCAGTGCTTCTCGGACGTTGGTGTAGATCAGCCCTTCCACTTCCATCTCATCCGGCATTTCCGCTAACTGGGCCGGGTCAAACGGCCGCGGGGGCAGGTGCTTATCAATAATGTGTCGGATCAAAGGCATAATGGGTCGACGCAAGGCCTCCACTCCGACGGAAAGATCACTCAAAATCTATCTCCTTATTTACTTCGTTAGGCTTAGTCACCAATAATCTTAACCAGGACCCGTTTCTTTCGGCGGCCGTCAAATTCTCCGTAGAAAATTCGCTCCCATGTCCCCAGATCAAGCTTCCCTTCCGTTACCGCCACCACCACCTCCCGGCCCATGATTTGACGTTTCATGTGGGCATCGGCATTGTCCTCACCCACGTTGTGGCGGTAGCCCGAGACCGGCTCATGGGGGGCCAGTTTTTCCAGCCAGACTTCATAGTCGTGGTGGAGCCCCCCTTCGTCATCGTTAATAAAGACGCTGGCCGTTATGTGCATGGCGTTGCAGAGAAGTAGGCCCTCTTTAATCCCGCTTTCCTTTAAACATTCTACCACCTGGGGCGTGATATTAACAAAAGCCCGCCGGGTGGGGATATGGAACCAAAGCTCTTTTCTATAGCTCTTCATGTTTTCTTTCCTCATACTTCTCAAAAGGAATCCATCGTGGGGGAGGCCAGGTGGCCGATGTCACGTGGCAATGATCGTTTACCTCATTGGGTGGTTCTTTTCCCACAAAGCGAAACTGCCGACGACACGTTAATCCAGGTCCACCGGGGTGGCGCATTTGTGACATTTTTTGGCCCCCCGGAATAGTTTCTGGCCGCATTCCGGACATTGGTATCGGGCTTCTTCCTCCTTAACCCATTGTTCGGTTCCCTTCTCCCGCCAGGCCGGGATGGCGCGCAACATTACCTTCCGGCCAACCGGCATAGGAAAATCATCAATACGCCGGCACGGGAAGTCCGGACACTGGTGGCAACCGGTATAGCCTTTGGTTTTAACGCAGGTCTTGATATCGCATTCCCGACAAAAGAGAAATGGCTCGGAAGACAGACAACCCTGGCACCGAATGTCATCGGACGAGAGGTTTTCGCTGCCGGGGATCTTGCCCTTATATACGCCGACTATCCGTTCTTTAAACTTCTGGTTGTTGTCGCGGTGAGCGTAGAAAACGGCGCAGACACCGCAATAGAGACCGCAAGGGGCCAGTAAGTCGGTATTAAGGTCCATTATTTCCTCCAATTCATGCATCTATCCGAACACGGCTCTATGTGGTCTATCGGCCCGGATCACGACTGTTGATCTTATCTCAACCTATCAAAAAATGCAATGGAGCCCTGGCGTCTAATCCCGCCTTCATTTTCCTTGTTTTGTAAATAAGCTACTGATAGACCAAATTAAATAAAAAATACACGCCTTCTCTGTTCGGCCGGCAAAAATCTTTTACAAAAAGTTCTTGACAAACGCGGCGTTGCTGAGTATACTGCATAGAATTTATTAGCGCCAGCGTAATTCAAACGAACTAAAAAAAATATATAAGGCATCCCCAATGACCACGTCCATTCAAAACATCCTGATAATTAGCACCGCAGTAGGGGTTGACCTCCTGCTGCTCCTCCTTCTTGGCCGGGTCAGGGCCAAATGGTGCCTTACAATGCCGGAATATTTGATGATATCATAAGTCTCTTCAAAACGAAATCCTCAAAAACCCGTTGTCAGGCCCCTGACCTCGGGTTTTTTTAGTTTATGGTC
>JADFXK010000299.1 GCA_015233625.1 Deltaproteobacteria bacterium
TTGGGATTCTTTCCCCTGGTCGAATAGAGACAATTGCCTGGGCCGGCCGGGATGGTATAATTGAGATACGGAAATGCCCAGCAAGCGGATCGGCTTGCCTGGGGCCCAGTTCTTGTCCATCAGTTGAGCGCAGGCGTGATATATCTGGGGGCCGTCATCGGTCGGTTCGGCCAGGGTCACGGCTCGGGTGATTTGGACGAAATCATGATACTTGACTTTGAGACTAATCGTCCGGCCGGTCAGGCCCTTCCGCCGCATCCGCCAGGCCACCCGCCCGGCCAGGGACAGGAGCTCCCGCTTGGCCACATTCAGATCAGTGATGTCCTGGGCAAAGGTTTCTTCTCGGCCGACGGATTTGACCTCATGATCCAGGGTCACCTCCCGGTGATCAAGTCCCTGGGCCAGCCGGTGCAAGGCCAGGCCATTCTGCCCGAATTTGCTCTCCAGAAGCTTTTCCGGCATCCGGCTTAAGTCTCCGATGGTTTTGATCCCGAGACTGGTCAAGTACTCCTCCGTGGTCCGGCCTACTCCCCAGAGTTTGCCGATGGGCAGCGGGTCCAGAAACTCCCTGACCCGGTCTGGAGGCACCACAGTCAGCCCGTCGGGCTTGTTCATGTCCGAGGCGATCTTGGCCAACAGTTTGGACGGGGCCACCCCCGCGGACACGGTCAACCCCGTCTCTTGCACCACCGTCGCCTTGATCTGCCGGGCCATGGTCTCCGGCGTCCCAAACAACCGGATAGACCCGGTCACGTCTAGGAAGGCCTCATCGATGGACAACGGCTCGACCAGAGGGGTGAACCGGAAATATATCTTAAAGATCCGGCCGGACAGCTCTTTATACCGGTCCATCCTGACTGGGACGAAGATCCCGTCCGGGCAAAGCCGCATGGCCGTGGCAGTGGGCTGGGCCGACCGGATGCCGAATCGCCGCGCCTGGTATGACGCGGAGGACACGACTCCCCTCTCCCGGCCGCCCCCGACAATCACCGGCTTACCCCGCAGGGCCGGATTATCCAGCACCTCCACGGCCGCGTAAAAGGCATCCATATCCAGATGAATGATCGCCCTGGAATTAGTCTCCATGACCATAGTCCGACCTGAGGTTGTTGAAGCCATAAACCTGATCGACAAGAAGCGCGACTGATCCTTTTTCCCGATACAATTATATCATAATCTCAAAATTCTGCCTCAAAAAGTGCTGCCCCGGGATAATTTATTCCGACCGCCCTATCCGCCTGGTTTTATCCATAGACCACGCGGCTTTTCAGTTGCGGCTGCCGGCCGGTTATGCTAAACTCGGGCCATTATATCGTGACCCTGGAATGCGGCTGAGTAGTTGTATGGTAACCCACGCCCAAATTCCATCAGGTTAGAAAAAAGCATAACGCAGGGGAAGGGAGAGCGCGCCGAGGTTATCCTAAGTCTATAGATATCCCTTTGGAATCTCCGCGTCCTTTCTTTTCCTCTGCGTCCTTTGCGTGATGCTTTTCAAAAGGAGAAGAACGATGATAAAGTTAACCCTGTTGAGGCATGGACAAAGCACCTGGAATCTCGAGAATCGGTTTACCGGCTGGGTGGACGTGGGACTGACCGAGCGTGGCCTGAATGAAGCCCATCAAGCGGCCAAGTTGCTCAAGGAGGGTGGATACACCTTTGACATCGCCTACACCTCCGTCTTGCAGCGGGCCATTAAGACGCTGTGGATTGTGCTGGAAGATATGGACCTGATGTGGCTCCCGGTGATCAGATCCTGGCGGTTAAATGAACGCCATTACGGGGCATTGCAGGGACTCAACAAAAAAGAGACGGCTGATAAGTACGGTAAGGAACAGGTCCACGAATGGCGGCGGAGCTATGCCACCCCGCCTCCCAAACTGACACCGGATAGCGACCTTTATCCCGGTAAGGACCCCCGGTATAAGGACCTGGCGTGGGACACCCTGACCCTGTCCGAAAGCCTTAAGGATACGGTCAAACGGTTTATGCCGTTCTGGCAAGACCGGATTGTCCCGGACCTGAAGGCGGGGAAAAAAGTTTTGATCGCCGCCCATGGCAACAGCCTGCGGTCCCTGGTCAAGCACCTGGACAACATCTCTGAAGCCGATATCGCCGAGTTGAACATTCCCACCGGGATCCCCTTGATCTATGAATTGGATGACGAGCTGAAACCAATTAAGCACTACTATCTGGGTGATCCGGAAGCAGCCAAAGCGGCGGCAGAGGAAGTCGCCCGGCAGACATCTAAATGAGACGCCGGATTTCTTAAAACTTAATCTTCAACCGACCATGCTCCACCATCAGGCATCGATTCATAACCACGGCCAATCCCGCGTCCCTGGCCTTCTGGGCGGCCGGGTTATGGATTATGCCTAGTTGCATCCACACTGCTTTAGCTCCCACCGCGATGGCCTCATCCACGATTGGCTCGACCCGTTCCGGATTGATGAACACATCCACGATATCCACCTTTACCGGCACTGCGGCGAGATTGGGGTAGCAGGTCCGCCCCAGGATTTCTTCTTGACCGGGATTAACGGGATAGACATCAAAGCCTTGTTCTATCAGGTAGTTAGTTACACGATGGCTGTCCCTGACCGGTTTGGGTGAAGCCCCGACCACGGCAATGGTCCGAGCCGAACGCAGGACGGCCAACAGTTCCTCGTCGTCGGAAAAATGATCCGGCATTTCACATTGAAAACTCATTGATCCTCCTTCATTATATTGATGAATGGTCGAACCGACACTCGGTTGTCAATCAGTTAATTCTATTTTGTTTATCAGACCGTATATTGAGGCTCAAGCCTACGAATTTAAGCCGTAAATAATCTGTGCAATCTGCGTAATCTGCGGATATTCTTTTATGGCTTATTTTACAGTAATGTATGCCGGTTAATCATGTCAGAGATCCTGACCATCCAGGCCGGGTACACGACCTCGGGATAAGGCATCCACCCCGACGGCCAGACTGAGATACAGGTTATCCTCTCGAAACATCAGCTTCTTGGCTGTCATGTCGGCCAAAAAAGCCGCGATTTTATCCGGAGCGATGTTTTCAAATCGTTCAACCAGGCTATTGTAATGCCGAATTTGGGTGCAGTAAAGGTATATTTCCCGGGAAGCGCCCCTTAGTCGGAACGAATCAAACGTCTTCCTCCTTTTTCTTCTGATGATCAAGAAATCTAGTCCATCCAAGTAATGAAAAGGCGGGTCCGCGCCGGGGCCGGCCACCAGAGCCGGATAGTCCTCTCGCCAGCGTTGGAGGGCCGCCGCCACCGGTTTCCATATCGTGCGTTGGGCCCTTCGGCCGTCAAAGCTGCGCTGCATCAAAACCATCCGGTTGAACACCGCTGGCGGAAACAAGGCCTTGGCCCGGTCGTCGTTGCGTATCTGGGAGATGCCGAATTGATCCGGATGCCGGGCCATAAAGCTATCCTGTCCCAACCAGAAGGTGACTGCCTCCAACGGATAGTAATACCTGGCATACTCGAGGTTGATCAGCGTCTCTTGAACGTCCTCCGGACCGGTGCCCGGAAATTCCAGGATCAAATTGGCCTGGTTAATAATTCCCAGCTCGGTACAATTCCGCATCAACTCCAAATTCTGGATGGTTCGGACGCCCTTGTTCATCAGCTTCAAGACCCGGCTGGACAAGGCCTCAATCCCGGCCTGGATGCGGACCACTCCGGCCCGGCGCATGGAGAAGAGCTTGTCCCAAGACAGAGACGCCCGTACCTCCATAAATAAACGGAAATCTTTACCTAAATCATGAATCCCGTCAAAAATTGGCCGAACCTGGGCCGGGGCCACGGCATTGTCCACAAAGGCAAAATTTAGAGTGCCATAGGTTCGGGCCTGGTGGTCCAGTTCGGATACCACCTTTGGGGCCGGCTTTTGGCGGAAGCCCTGCCACTGCAGGTTTAGGTTGCAAAACCGGCACCCCCCTTGAGGACTCGCTTCCCAATAACAGCCCCGGGAGGTCTCCACGGGCAAGGTAGGAATCAGGTTTCCGAGACTGGGGAGTTGGCTGACGGTATTAAAATAATCGCTGAAATCCGGAATCGGCAGGTCATTCAAATCCGGCACCTGGGCAAAACACGGATGCGGCGAAGAAACGGATTCCTCTTTTTCCACCAGCGGCCGGCGGGAAAGAATAACCCCGAGTGGCGCCGCATCAGTCTCATCGTGTTGACCAGTCAGGAACCTGACCAGGGCAGACAAAGGCAGCTCCCCCTCCCCCGGCACCAGGTAGTCAATCTCCGGAAACAGCCGAAGCAGACTTAGGCCCATGCTTCCGGCCACGGCCGGACCGCCCAGGACGATCGGCAAATTCGGATGCCGGGACTTGATCTTCTTAACGGCGTAAAGCGTCGAACATAACTGGAACAAGGCCACAGAAAACCCAACCAGGACGCACGAGGAGAAATCAGCTTCCTCGAACAACCGATCATAAAGTGCTTCTATTTGGGGCAACCAGGGCTCAAGTTTGTCCGGAACGGATACGTGCCTGAGCCTTTTTTCTCGGTTGACCATCTTGTTGAGTTCATCTAATCGGTCGGGATAGAGCAAAGCCGAGAAAACAGCTTCAGGAATAAAAGAGGCCCTGGATATTTCTTCGTAATCTTTAAAGCCCATCATATCAGCGAGATGGACATAGAAATGATAGGCATCAACTTGAATTTGGGGCAGGTGATGAGACAGGAAGGATTTTAAGCAACCCAGTTGCATGGACGGCCGGTTGAGCTTCGGCCAGGGCATGGACACAAGAGCAATGCGGGGCATAGGCAGCAGGTTGGGGCGGAGGAACTCGGGTGAAGGGGAAAATGACCGGCCCAAATAACCACACGGTCATCCGGGTAATGACGAGAAAATGACTCTTGATGGTCCAGACCGAAAACCAGATCTGGACGACGAGTTTAAGGGTCAGTTATTGATCGAAAATGATGATCAAACAAAGCCTGGCCGGGCACCCCACTTCGAACCTGCCGACACCATTCAACTCCTAGCTCGGGAACTAAAGATCAGAGGTGCCTGCGACACAAACGACATTACTTACCGCTGCTTCCTTCCGGATCTGACGGGGTTCGTAACTGTTTGTTGCGCTGGTTCCGATCAATTCTCAAGCCGGTGGTTTTCAGGGCAACCTGCCCTAGGTAGGGAATTCAGCCCTCCATAAGCGGATTTGAGGAGGAGGGCACCGCTAGCTCCCCGCCTAGCCCGACCAAGCTACTATTTACAATAATTATCAGGCCGCCGACATGGTGAAGACGATTTGGCGGCATCGGGTGTTTCTAATTCCGTCGCCCGGGACCCGAACTGCAGCGACAGACCTATATCATCTGTTTCCAGGTAGACTCTGTATCCGGCCTCTGTATCCGACCTTAGACGCAGGGTTAACTGTCCACCCGCTC
>JADFXK010000029.1 GCA_015233625.1 Deltaproteobacteria bacterium
GAGCCGGCGGATTGGCAAGCATCTGGAACCTCAACAGCTCCAATATCATGACGAACTCCACCATATACGGCCCCTATAGCGGCTGGACGCCGGTGAGCTACAGCTATAACCCGTCTGATGGAACCAAAAGAACCCTGCTCTGGGTGGGAACTGGCGGATCTGCCAGCATCTGGAACCTCAACAGCTCCAATATCATGACGAACTCCACCATATACGGCCCCTATAGAGGCTGGACTCCCATCAACGGCCAATAGATCGGCAAGTGCGGAAAGGAAGAAGGATGGCCGGATGGAAGGTTTGAGGAGAAGTAAACGGAAGAGTTAAAGATGTAACATACCAGTTCGGTGCCGAGGGGCCTGGCGGTTACCCTGCCGGAAGCCCTCGGCACCTGACCTCAACAACACCCAGAAGGAATGATGGTACCTGGACCGCGGGGTAGGCGGCCCCGCTGATATATGGCCGGCGGTGCGGGATGCGGTGATATACCAAAGGGCTTTAACGATTGAGATGTCAAGACTGAATATCGATTTCAGCCATGAACATGAAATGGATAGTCCATACAAAGGAGAAAAGATCGGCATCTGCCTGGTGGATTTCTTCGTTGAAGGCCGGGGCCGATGTTCGGCTGCAGCATTTCTTGCAACTAGGTTTCATCCATGGAAAAGTTCATGCAGAGCATTCATGCGTTTCTGAACGGGCTAGTCGAAACGGAAGAGTGAGGAGTGCTTTTGAGGTTAAATCAGCCCCTAACGTCATCGGAAGCCCCAATTGAATGAGTCAGTCCATTTAAAGTTGCCTTTCCTCTCCGTTCATGATAAAAGCTCGGGCAAAGTTTACGACTAACGATGAGGGGAAACAATGTACCGAATCCTAAGGCGCTTTTGGTCCCATGACACCGGCCTGACGGCTTTATTGGTCTTGCTATTCTTGGATATATTTATATTTTATCCGATGATGTCCAATTCATTGGGCCGGATCTTAGTCGAAGCCTGCTACATCTTGATCATCGTCTTCGGCGTTAGAGAAGTCATGGAGACCCCCGTGTGGGGCTTGTTGGTCATAATTTTGGGCGTCACGGGTCTGTTGGGAGGCGTAGTGGTCTTCATATACCCCTACAGATACCTGGTACTGATGAACGTAATTATCGAAGTTGCGTTTATCGCCTTACTGATCGTAGTAATTTTAATCCGGGTCTTTAGAGAAGGGCATGTCGATACTCACCGGATTGCCGGAGCTATAGCCGTATATCTGTTGATCGGAGTGTTATGGGGAGCTATTTACTCTGGGTTAGCTCTTATGGTGCCCCAGGCGTTCAACTTCGCCCAGACCAGCCCTACGGAAGCAATCGACCCCTTTGACGGGAGGCTGCTTTACTTCAGTTTTGTGACCCTAACTTCAGTCGGATACGGGGATATTCTCCCGGCCCATAGAGCCGTCAAGATGATCGCCGTACTAGAGGCCGTGATCGGGCAACTCTTCCCCTCTATTCTGCTCGCCCGGCTGGTCTCGATGGAAATCGAATCCAGGCAAACGAAGAAACTCAGATCGGTCAAAGAAGAGGCTCATACTCCGAGTTAACGAGAGCGTCTTGAACAGCGTTACTATTTGGTATTACCAGTCGGTTAGCTCTTGACCTGCCCCGGCCGACGGAAGAGCGTCGGGAAAGACAACGCCGCCCGCAATAGTACCGCCCCCGCCCTGTTTACCGGATAAATCACTCAGGTCTAAAATCGCTTTTGGGGACCCCGCATAAGGGACAGGTCCAGTCATCCGGTAGGTCTTCAAATTTAGTTCCGGGGGCGATCCCATTGTCCGGGTCACCCTCAGCCGGATCATAAACATAATCACAAACCGTGCATACATATCTTCCCATTTTTTCGACTCCCTTGTGCTGATGTGTTCAACCGTAATTCCTGATTATCATTATGACGTATCCGAAGCGATTGGGATTATTTTAGACCAGGTGATTCATTTGAGATAGATCTGGGACAGGGTTTCCAGTCCAGCTATCCGCCCAGGTAAGCCCGCTTGACCTCGGGATCATTTAGGAGGAGGTCGGAAGTCCCCTCAGCCACAATGGACCCGGTATCCAGGACATAGCCGCGATGGGCGAATCTGAGAGCCACCCGGGCATTTTGTTCCACCAGTAGAATGGTCATGCCGTGTTCGTTTAATTGTCGCATGGCCTTAAATAACTCCTGCATGAGCAAAGGCGCCAGGCCCATGCTGGGTTCGTCGAGCAGGATAAACCGGCAATTGGACATGAGAGCCCGGCCCATGGCCAGCATTTGTTGCTCCCCGCCGCTCAATAATTCGCTGCGTTGCTTGCGGCGTTCGGCCAGCCGGGGGAAGAGAGTAAACACCTGGTCCAGATCTTGTTCCAGGTCGTCATTTCGGTTCCGGGCGTAAGTGGCCAGGGTTAGATTTTCCATGACACTCAAGTTGCCAAAGATGCGCCGGCCTTCCGGAACCAGGGCGACATGCAGCTTTCTGACCACGTCATGGGTTGGAATGGCCAGGATGCTTTCTCCCTGGATTTTGATGTCTCCTTTGATTGTTTTGGGGGCTTCCGGTGGTGGGAGGCGCATGATGCTGTGCAAGGTGGTGGTCTTGCCGGCGCCATTGGCCCCAATCAGGGTGACGATTTCTCCTTCCGCCACATGGAGAGATATGCCGTGCAGGGCCTCGATGGTCCCGTAATTGGCGTGAAGGTCTTCGACCGTTAACAGCATTGGAATGTATCATCCCCCAAGTAGGCCTTGATTACGGCCGGGTTGTTCTGGATCTGGTCCGGCGTGCCTTCGGCGATGGTCACGCCGAAATCGATACATTGAATGTATTGGCACAGATCCATGACCACTTGCATCTGGTGTTCAATCATCCAGATGGTTACCTGGAAGGTCTGATGAATCATCCGGATCACATCGATAAGTCCTTGCAGATCGGCGGAGGTCAGACCGGCCGCGGGTTCATCCAACATCAAGAGGGCCGGTCTGGTGGCCAGGGCCCTGGCGATCTCTACAATCCGCCGTAAGCCATAGGGTAGATTCTTTGGCAGCTCTTGGGCGAAGTCTTTCAGGTTGAGCGACTCCAGAATCTCATAGGCGGCCGTAGTTACCTCCCGTTCTCGACGAAGAAAAGTCGGGGTACGGAAAATGCAAGCCAAAAAACCATAGCCCAGACTGTAATGATGGGCCACCCGGATGTTGTCTAACACCGTCATCTCGGGCCATAGCCGGATATTCTGGAAAGTCCGGGCCAGGCCCAATCCGGTGATCCGGTGAGGTTTGAGACCGGCGGTGTTGGTATTCCGAAAAAATATTTGTCCGCCGGTGGGTTGATAAAAGCCGCTGACCAGATTGAAGATGGTCGTCTTGCCGGCTCCATTCGGCCCGATCAGGCCGTTAAGTTCCCCGCCTTCCAGATGCAGATTAAAACCGGCGACGGCCTCAATCCCGCCAAAGGCATGATTCATATCTTTTATTTCAAGCAATGCCAAAATGATTCACCTATCTGAACCGGTAGAACTTTTTTATCCAGGGGAAATAGTCGGCCAGCTCGTGCCGGCCCATGATCCCTTCAGGTCTGAATTGCATGAGCAGGACCAGGAGCAAAGGGATTAAGACCCATTTCCAGATCTGAGTCACCTGATAGTCGGTCGGGATGAGTTGCGCCCAGCGGAGGAGGTCATTAATCCAGGGGATGACAAACCGCAGTATCTCCAACATCAGGGTATAGACTACGGCCGAAAGGACCGATCCAGACAGGGACCCCATGCCACCCAGGTAGACCATAACCAGGCATTCAGTGGATTTAAGAATAGTGAAGGAGCCGGGGTTGACATAGCCCAGCTTGTGGGCAAAAAGCCCACCGGCTAAACCGGCTAAACCCGAGGACAGCATAAAGGCGACGATCTTCATCTTATTGGTGTTGACGCTCATTATTTCGGCCGCGATCTCGTCTTGAGAAATAGCCAGGATGCCCTTCCCGTAAGTGGACGAGACAAACCGCCGCAGTATCCAAATGGTGAACACTACGCCCAGAAAAACCCAAAACATCATCCAGGGCAAATCAGCCGTCCCGGACATGGCCGCGGTGACCTGCCCCATGCCCATGAAACCTCTGGCCCCGCCGATGGGCTTAATGTTCTCGATCGCACTTTTGATGATAAAGCTGGCCGCGATAGTGATGATGGCCAGATAGTCTCCCCTGGTTTTGAAAGAAGGGATCGCCACCAGGAGACCGGAAATAGCCGCGGCCGCCATACCAGCCAGCAGGCACAAAGGAAATAGGGGAACGGCCCATCCAGAGGATAAAATAGGAGCCCCGAAAAGGCTGCTCTGGGTAAACAAAGCCACACTAACCAGTGACGAGACATAAGCCCCGACAGCCATAAATCCGGCATGTCCGCAGGAGAATTCACCCATATAGCCGTTGACCAGGTTGAGGCTGGCCGACAAAATGATATTTATGCCCATGAACATAATCACATCTTGCCAGTAAAGGTTTATCCCTTCACCGAGGGATATCCCCACGAGAGTAACCAGAGTGACGGTCAGAACAGCCGGGATCGAAAATTGTTTCATGGTATTATTGTCGTCCACACATTAAGAAATCACTTCTCCTGTTTGGCCAAAATATTGGTGTCGTTTTCTTCTCTGCACGATTTCTGGGCTGTGCCCTTTTTTCAAATATTGGAATCCTGCCTGGACTACCATTAACTCAGGTGAGGTCCCTATATCAAGAATGAATTTAGATCTTTTGGTATCGACTCACGCCGAACAGTCCCGTGGGCTTTTTCCAGAGAATGAGGAGCAGAATGGTAAAGGCGATCAAATCTCGAAAGGTGGAGGGGAAAAACGCGACGGCCATAATTTCCACAAAGCCCAGGAGAAATCCGCCGACCAAGGCCCCGCGAATCTCGCCGATCCCGCCGACCACCGCGGCAATAAAAGCTTTCCATCCAATCATCGCGCCCATGTACGGGTCCAGCACGGGATAACTCATGGCAAAGAGCAACCCAGCCAGTCCGGCCAGACCGGAACCCAGGGCAAAGGTGAAGACGATGATATTTTCCGGAGGAATGCCCATGAGCGGGATGGCAAAACGATCATAGGAAATGGCCCGCATGGCCATGCCGATCTTGGTCTTGGAGATGACTAATTCCAGTAAAATAAATACCAGGAAGGCGACTACGATAACCGCCATCTTGAGGTTGGTCACGCTGAGACCGGCTAGATTGATTGTCGCCTGGTCCACCAAGGTAGGGAAGCTGCGCCGGCTGGCTCCGAATATGGCTAAGTTGGCGTGTTCCAAGATTAGTCCGCACATCAGGGCCGTGATGACCACATATAGTTTGTTGGCGCCTTTGCGGCGTAAGGGCCGGTAAGCCACCCGCTCTATGGCCACCCCGACCAAAGAGGTTAAGATCATGGTCAAAGGAACAATCAAAGCCAGAATTAACCAATGGGGCAAAGACCCGGCACCCAAAAGACAGGTGGCCAGAAAAAAGGCCAGATAAGCCCCAACCATGAATACATCGCCATGGGCGAAATTGATCAACAGGAGCACCCCATAGACCAGGCAATACCCCAGGGCGATCAATGAATAGAAGCTTCCCCATTGAAGGGCGTTAAAGATATTCTGAATGATACCGTCAAACACTGGTGGTCACTCCAAAAACGTTGCTTGTTTCTGGTTTCTTGTTTCTTGTTACATGTTGCGTGTTCCGAGTTGAGCGTTACGGGTTGCAGCCAATATCATTCTGAACGGACGCTGCTGTCATTCCGAACGAATGTGAGGAATCTTAAGATTTCTCGCTCCGCTCGAAAAGACACAAGGGGCCGCACGTATAACGTTTTATACCCCAGCAACGAGCAACCGGCAACGAGCAACCGGCAACGAGCAACGAGCAACCGGCAACGTGCAACAAGTAATCCGCAACACGTAACCCGGACAATCTGTTAGGGACAGACCGTCTTGTAGAAGACGAAGCCTTCTTTGGCGTCGATTCTGGTGATGGGAACGCATTTAGATGGGTTTCCTCCGGGCATGTAGGTGAAAGCTCCAGTGATACCGGGAAAATCCTTGAGCTTACCGATTTGATCGGTCACGGCCTGGCGATCCTTTTTCAAGTCTCCAGTCAGTCCGCCGGTTTTTTGAATGGCGGCTAAGACGATATTGAGCGAATCCCAGGTCAGGGCGGCGACGCTATCCGGGCTCTTGTGGTAAGCTGCATTGTAACTGTCGACAAACTCTTTGGTGATGCCCTTAGCGCCCTTGGAAACCGAGTGGCAGGTAAAGAAATATCCATTACAGTCGTTGCCGCACATGCCCATCAGATCACCACCGGCCCAGGCGTCTGAACCAACAATCGGTTTAGTCCAACCCAATTGTTTGGCTTGCCTGATGATCAGCGGCACTTCATTGTAGTATTGCGGCGTGAACAAGATGTCGGCCCCGGACTTGACGATTTTGGTCAACTGGGCGCTGAAATCGACGTCCTTGGTGGTGAAAGTCTCAAAAGCCACCACAGAGCCGGGACCGTGGAGGTCCTCAAAGGCCTTTTTGAAAAACTCGGCCTGACCTTTGGGCGCATCGCTGGCGATGTCGTAGAGTACGGCCGCTTTCTTGGCTTTATATTCTTCGGTGGCGAATTTGGCAATTACCTTGCACTGAAAATCATCGAGGAAGCAACCTCGAAAGACGTAGGGCCGGTTGAGGGTGGTGGCCGGGTTGGTGGACCATGGAGAAATCATAGGCGTCTTAAGATTGTTGGCCACTTCTCCGGCGGCGATGGCTTGTTTGCTGGCTTGGGGACCGACCATCACCAGGACTTTATCGCTGGTTATCAGTTTAGTGGCCACGGTGACGGCGGATTCGGCCTTGGATTCATTGTCTTCGATGATGAACTGGATTTTATATTTTTTTCCGCCAACTTCCCAGCCGCCTGCCGCGTTGACTTTGCTTTCAAATAATTTGGCGACATTCTTACTGAATTCACCCACTTCAGGAATATCGCCGGTGAGTTCTATATTCAAGCCGATTTTGATCACGTCCGCAGCCCAGGCAGCACATGGTAGAATCAGTAAGAACGCTAAGATACTAATCAATGTCCGCTTCATTGTTTGCCTCCCCATGTAACATATTGTTTTTATTTTAAAAATGTTGCCCCAGCTTCCCGGCCGCGCCTTACGGATCCCGGCGGCATTACCGGCGGGCATAAGAACATACCTTTGGTCAAATTTCAATCAAAATAGAACTGGTTCGGCGAGTAATTAAAGCTGAGAGCTGTTTGCCTGGGCAAGAGACAAAAAGCCTCCCGTCCTCAAAGACTCCGCCAAGCTTTCTCAGCATTTTATCGAAAATTCTTGACAACTCCACAATAAATCGTTATTTTTAAGGTTATCGGATGGATTTGAGGAAGAGAGGTGAGAATCCCCCGCTGCCCCGCAGCCGTAATGGGCATTATACATGTAGTGATACATGTAGGCTGACGGACGCATAAAGACATCAGGGCCAAAATTAGAATTGCTGAGTGGGAAATATGATCCCCTAGCCGGCAGATGACTAAAAGGGGCCATTAAGAAAACGACCATTATATCTGTCATACCTTCTGTGCAATGGCCAAACAGCCCAAACCAGCGCCGCAACATAGCCTATAATTGACCAACCCAACAAGATATTAATGGCACAAATAGGAAAAGCATATGGGTGTTCCCTCAAAAAAGCAATTATCGAGGGTAGGACATAAATGGCTAAAGCAATTAACCCCAAAATAAGTAATCCTACAATCCCTACGCCAAGAACTGCGCCTAAGTTTTCCATTGGTTAACCCCTTGAATATAATACTATCGTAATAATAAATTGCCGGATTACGGTTCGCTTCATGGATAGAATTTTCTACCCGCCCATTACGAAAGCATGCTCTGTCAAATTGGTTGCTATCCCGCGATATTCCAATAGCCTAACTATTCCCAGTAGCGTATTTTACGGTAGCACAATATAGGTATTTGTTCAAGCAAAAACCTTGGGCACCCGATATCCCTTGACTGGTCAGAATTGCCCCTTTGCCCCCGCCTCAGAGTGATGCTTCGCTGGCCTTACGGACGGAATTATCCGGAGAACACTGAGGTTGGATATCTAATGGGTTGATGGCCTGATTATTGCGTTAAAATGAGTTCAAAAAAACAAAGAAAACTCGGAACATCTTATTCCTGGTCTGTGATTAAACACAACTCAAAGTAACAACAGAAAAATAATCTATCGTTTATCTCGCGTAAGGGAAATACCGTCGGTTTGCCGGGGGGGCATTTTTTTCCTGTAATTCGCTGATCATAGTGGCAAGAGTGAATAAAATACAGTATAATAAATTGACTTCCAGCGCATAGCTATTCCGTAAAGACATAAACAATTTCAGGCTGGTGGTTTGAATATCCCAATGGCGAGGAAAGAATTATGAATGAAACTTACACCGCCGTTATCAAACGATCCGGCCGCTGGTGGATCGGATGGATTGAGGAAATTCCGGGGGTTAATTGTCAAGAATCATCGCGGGATGAATTACTTCAAAGTTTAAGAATTACGTTGAGTGAGGCTTTAGAATTCAATCGTCTCGAAGCCATCGAGGCTGTTGGAGATAACTTTGAGGAAGTGGCCGTAGTAGTATGAAACGGGAAGAATTCTTGAAGCATCTTCACAAGTATGGATGTAATCTCTTGCGAGAGGGAGGACGTCATTCTTGGTGGAACAATCGTAAGTTAAATAAGCGTTCAGCCGTTCCGCGACATAGGGAGATTGACGACCAATTGGCTCGAAAAATATGCAAAGATCTTGGAATTCCAGCAGTCAAGTAGGTGGCCCCAGGCCATAACACCGATCCCTGCCTTAAACCCGCGGGTGTGCCTTCATGAATTACCATTCCTTTGTCGTATTCATTGGTTCCTTTCCGCCAGGTCTACCCCCGGTCCAAACAACTACCTTGTCTCCTGACATCATCGCCTCATGCCCGGTCTGCGACTTATCCAGGGTTGGACCCACACCAGGTTACTATAGACCTTAACAAAATGGTTTTGGATTTGCATAAGACAGATTTACGAAGGCCAGGACACCTGCGCCACCAGAAATTCGGATTCTTTTTCTACAAAGCCATATTTTCCCGCCAGATCAGGCACCAATAAGGTTGCACCAGAGCCGTCTTTGTGATAGTTAATTTTAATCGAACCTGGGCCCTGAGCACATCACCGGCCTGCTTACCATAGCTTCCAAGGTGGCTCCGAAAAATCGTGAGTCAAGAGGAATGAATGAAAGACAGATTTGTTACTCAGATTGTTGACTCTCTCTCCGATGCTCTGATTACTATTGACAAAAAACGGATCATCGTGAGTTGGAACAAGATGGCTGAAACCATTTTCGGCTACCAGAAATCAGAAATAGAGACCCTGGGATTTGAGGTTATTATTCCTCCGGCCTACCTGGAGCGACATCGGTCGGCCTATAATCGGTTTATGGAGAATGTTGAGTCGCGGTCTTCTTACGTATCTGAAGTTAAGGAGTTGGAGGGAGTCCGGAAGAACGGTGAGATATTTCCTATGGAATTGACCCATTCTTTACTCAAGGTCAATGACCAGGAATTCTATGTTACGGCCATTATTCGTGATTTGTCCTTGCATAGCCGGTATCGGTTGATGCGAAATCGGCTGGATCGGATTACCCGTCACGATCTAAAGAACAAACTGATTATTGCCAGCCTTTCGGCTAGAAGATTGGCCGAGGTCCCAGCCGTAGTCAATGAGCCCCGGGCCATGAGATATCTAGATATTCTGCGGGGTGAACTGAATAAGTCAACGCAGATGTTGGACTCGACTCGCGAACTGATTCTCCTGGAGACGGGGGAGTATCACCGAAAAGAAGATCAAGTGGACCTGGTCGAGCTTTTGTCGGGAGTAAGGGATGCCATGCAGACCCTGGCGGCCACCAAGCATATTGTGGTTCAGGTCCTTAACCACCTCGGTGGAGCTAATCCCGTCCTTACCGCGGATAGACAATTAATGGAACGGGTCCTGGAAAACCTGGTCAAGAACGCGATTGAGGCGGAAGACGCCGGGGGCGAAGTGAAGCTGGCTCTGGAGCTGGACGCTAAAGGGGCCTTGGCCCTGGAGGTGTGTAATGGTGGTAAACCAATCCCTCCGAAGGTGCAAAGCGAAATATTCCAGCCCTATGTGACTCATGGCAAAAAGGGCGGCACCGGGCTGGGCCTTTATTCCGCCAAGTTGATTTTAGAGAAGGTGCATGGGTGGAAATTGAGCTACCGGTCGGACCAGAGTGGGACGGTCTTCAGGATAGACTTTTAGGCGGCCGAGGGCGATTATACGGCATCCCCATAATGCCGGACCGGCATACCAAAAAGGATCGATAGAGGACACGAAGCATCTTCCGTGATTGCACATGGCGGTTCATCTCAGTATGTTAGTCCCGAGGTGAACCGCCATAATTTTTTTGGCTGTCAGGGCTTTCCTGGTGTTCTCCACGGCTCTGATTGACATACCTTTTGGCGACTCCTGAAAAAACACTTGACTGTTTTAAACAAATGTTTTAAATATGTGTTTGACAACGCATTTTTGGGGAGTATCGTCATGAAAGGTAATGATGACAAATTGTTAGATACGAGGCAACGATTGCTCCAGGCGGCTGGAGAAGTCTTTGCCCGGCGCGGTTTCAAAAGCGCCACAGTACGTGAAATTTCACTTCGGGCTAAGGCCAATATTGCAGCAATTAACTATCACTTCGGAGACAAGGAAGGACTTTACTCCGCCGTGTTAGAGCACTCCCTTGGTTCGGCTCTAAAAAAATATCCGCCGGATCTCAACGTGACGACCAAATCAAGGGCCGAAGAGCGGTTGGACGCCTTCATCCGATCCTTTCTTTCCCGGCTGCTCGATGATGGCCGCCCGGCCTGGCACGGCAAGCTGGTTGCCCTTGAAATCGCTAATCCCACGGCCGCCCTCGACCAGATTATCGAAACGGTCATCGGCCCGCTTTACGCGCATCTAACCGTGATCGTAAGAGAACTCATGGCCGACAGCGCGGACGAAGAGTCAATCCATGCTTGCGTCTTCAGCATCATGGGGCAATGTCTTTTTTTCCATCATTCCCGTCATGTGATCACGAAGCTTTACCCGCAAGAACTTGGGGCTGGGGCAATAGGTCGGTTGACCAATCACATCACCAAGTTTTCCATGGGCGCCATCAAAGGGCTGGCCGGCCAAGCGGAAAAGATGACTAGAGGCATTTCTGATAACCCTACAAGCCTATAGGAACAGGGAGTTACATGAATCGTCTGATTAAGCGTGGCGTTTATTTTATTCTGCTGTTGGTTGTGCTGGCCAGCGCGGCGGCCTGGTTCCTTTATCGAAGCAACACCAGCTCAGTCTTCTTCCGGACCGTTCCGGTGAAGAGAGGGGATTTGTTGGCGACCATCAGCGCCACCGGCACGGTGGAACCTGAAGAAGTGGTGGATATCGGCGCCCAGGTAGCCGGAAGAATAGTCTCTTTCGGAAAGGATCAGGCTGGCAAAACAGTCGATTACGGCTCTGTGGTGGAGGCCGGAACTGTGCTGGCCCGGATCGATGACGTCTTGTACGCGTCCGATGTCGCCCGAGCCAAAGCCCAATTAGAGCAAACCAAGGCTGCGGTGCTGCGGGCCGAGGCGGATCTGGGACAACTTCAGGCCAAACTCTTTCAAACCGAGCGCGACTGGAATCGAGCCAAGAAACTGGGGCCGTCGGATGCCCTGTCACAGAGCGACTACGACGCGGCCTTATCGGCTTATGAGGTGGCTAAGGCCAATGTGGCAGTTGGTAAGGCCGCCATCGTCCAGGCTAAAGAGAGTGTCTCCGAGGCCAAAGCCAACCTGTCGCGGGCGCAAGAAAACCTGAATTATTGCACTATCACGTCTCCGACCAAGGGAGTCATTATCGACCGCCGGATGAATATTGGTCAGACCGTCGTGTCCAGCCTCAATGCCCCCAGTCTTTTCTTGCTGGCCAAAGATCTCAAGCGAATGCAGGTTTGGGTGTTAGTAAATGAGGCGGATATCGGGAATATCCATCCAGGGCAGCCGGCGACCTTTACCGTGGACGCCTATCCCAATGAGAATTTCCAGGGCGAAGTGGGCAAGGTGCGACTGAACGCCAACATGACCCAGAACGTGGTTAACTATACGGTAGAGGTCATCACGGACAACTCCAGCGGCAAGCTCCTGCCTTACCTGACGGCGAACGTGAAGTTCAACCTGAGCCGGCGCCACGATGTCCTGCTCGTCCCTAACGCGGCTTTGCGGTGGGAGCCGAAGCCGGACCAGATCGCTCCAGACATCCGGAAAAAGCCAAAGGCGGGCAAAGCCTCCCGCCCCGGCGCGGCAGCCCAAAAAAATCAAGAAGAACCAAGCCGCGGTCTTCTGTGGACGGTTGACGAGGCCTTCGTGAGGTCCATTCCGGTGAAGGTCGGGTTGAACGACGGCTCAATGACCGAAGTGGTGAATGATCAACTCAAGGAAGGAACTCTGGTGGTTATAGGTGAACGACCAAGGGAATCTACCGACGAGTCATCGGCCAGTCCGTTCATGCCGAAATTATTCAAGGGCGCTGGGCCGCGTCACTAACCGCCGGAAACCTTTTAAACTAAAGAATCAATACGTTTAAGGATGGGACGGAAACTCATGAATCTCATTGAACTGCGCGATATTCATAAGATCTACCAACTCGGCGAAGTCAGTATGCCGGTGCTACGAGGCATCTCGTTGGATATCGCGCAGGGAGACTTTGTGGCCTTGATGGGTGCTTCGGGGTCAGGTAAGACGACGCTGATGAACATCCTGGGATGTCTTGACCGCCCCACTTCCGGTCATTACTGGTTTGAGGGCCGTGATGTGGTGGAACTGACGGCGGATGAACGGGCCATGCTGCGAAATCAAAAGATTGGGTTTGTATTTCAAAACTTCAATCTGCTGCCCCGGACCAGCGCCTTGGACAATGTCCTGATGCCCTTGACTTATGCCGTGGAACACACCTCTGACCGGGAAGAAAAAGAGCTGGGCGAAGGAATACTCCAGCGAATAGGCTTAGGAGATCGCCTGGACCATGAACCGTCGCAGCTTTCCGGCGGCCAGCAGCAGCGGGTGGCCATTGCCCGGGCGCTGGTTAACCAGCCTTCTCTGCTCTTTGCCGACGAGCCTACCGGCAACCTCGATTCCCAAACCAGTTTAGAGGTGTTACGCATATTTCAGCAACTCAATGAGGAAGAAGGAGTAACCGTCATTCTGGTCACCCATGACCCCAATGTGGCTAAACATGCTAAACGAATCATCCGGATAAGTGACGGGATCATCGAACCCGAGCGCGAGGAAGTTCAAGAGATGCTGGCCGAAGCTGACCAGCCATCGGCTCATGCGGCCGCGGATGAGACCAGACGAATCATGGGTGGGGTGGTGATCCGGTTGCGCCGGATGCTGCGTACGGCTTTAAACAGTCTCCGCCGCAATGTTCTTCGGGCGGCTCTCACGGCCCTGGGGATC
This sequence comes from Deltaproteobacteria bacterium, assembly GCA_015233625.1. Taxonomy (GTDB): domain Bacteria; phylum Desulfobacterota; class JADFXK01; order JADFXK01; family JADFXK01; genus JADFXK01. The sequence continues at coordinate 13,574 of JADFXK010000029.1, forward strand.
ATTATTGGAGTAGCGGCCGTCATCGCTATGATGGAAATCGGTCGGGGATCATCGACCGCCATCCAAAAAACAATCGCCAGTATGGGCGCCAATAACTTGTTAGTTATGCCGGGCACTGCCTCAACCGGCGGTGTCAGCTTCGGGGCCGGCAGCGTCATGACCCTGACCCCGGCAGACGGTGAGGCCATCATAAACGAGGCTCCGGCTATTAAAGGCGTCGCCCCCATAGTTCGGGCCCGAACCCAGGTTGTCTATGCCGGCCGAAACTGGGTTCCCTCTTTTATATATGGGACAACCGCCGCGTATCTTGATGTTCGGGAATGGCCCATGGCCGAAGGGGAGGCCTTCACGGACCGGGACGTCCGAAATGCCGGCAAAGTCTGCGTGCTGGGTCAGCGGGTGGTGCGGGAGCTGTTTCAAGGCGAATCTCCCGTCGGTAAAGAAGTAAGGGTCCAAAATGTCTCATTCAAGGTCATCGGGGTGCTTAGTAGTAAAGGCGCCAACATGATGGGCATGGATCAAGACGACATCCTTTTGGCACCGTGGACCACGATCAAGTATCGAGTCACGGGGTCCTCTTTAGGCAATGTTAACCAGAGCGCGTCCAGTTCATCCACATCTTCAGCTTCGTCCTCATCTACATCGGGAACCTCACAGCAACTCGACACCCTGAGCCAGATATATCCAAGTGTTCAAAACTCCATCTATCCGGCGATCTCAGCGGTCCAATCCGCCGACACCCCTTTACCGGTTCGGTTTGCCAACGTGGATCAGCTATTGACTGCAGCGCGATATACCGAGGAAATCCCAACCGCGATCCGACAGATCAAACTGATTCTACGAGAAAGGCACCGCATCCGGGCGGACGAGGCGGACGATTTCAGCATCAGGGACATGACGGAAATGGCCACGACTCTATCCTCCACCGGGGGCATGATGCCCAAACTGTTGCTGGCCGGGGCGCTTATCTCTCTGATCGTCGGCGGAGTGGGGATTATGAACATCATGCTCGTGTCGGTGACCGAGAGGACCCGTGAGATCGGACTGCGGATGGCCGTGGGGGCCCGGGGTGGAAATATCCTGCAGCAGTTCTTGGTTGAATCGGTGCTGTTGTGCTTCTGTGGCGGGATAGCCGGAATTTTGCTGGGCCGGGGCGTTTCACTCCTCGTGGCGGCCTTGTTGCGTTGGCCAACGGAGCTGTCCTTAGACGCCATCTTAGCTGCTTTTGCCGTTTCTGTCACCGTGGGCATCGTCTTTGGGTACTACCCGGCGTGGAAGGCCTCGCGGTTGGATCCGATCATCGCTCTACGATACGAGTAACGCGCAACTCATAATGACTTCTAAAACCAGGACATAATCATATGCCGTATTTGGTAGACCAAACGCCGTCTAGCTGGAAAGTAAGCAGATTTTTAGTCATATGGATAATCGGGTTGATATTGCTGACCACGGGTTGCGCCGTGGGCCCCGATTTCCGCAAGCCGCAACCGGCTGTCCCGGCCGCCTATAGCGGACTGGGGCCGGTGGCCGCATCACAGACCGGCAAAACGACCTCCCAACCCGCCCAACTTGTTGAGTGGTGGAAAATTTTCAATGATCCGACACTCACCTCCCTGGTCGGACGGGCGATCGAGTCAAACCTGGACTTACGTCAGGCGACGTCTCGGATTAGGCAGGCCAGGGCGATGCGGGGTATGGCGGCATCGGGATTATGGCCCGCGATCAATGTCGGGGCCAGTTACACCCGGAGTCAGGGGAGCGAATCGACGGGCGGGGGAGGGCTGTCCTCGGGTTCTGGTTCGGTCCAGAACCTGTTCCAGACCGGTCTGGACGCCGCCTGGGAACTGGACATCTTCGGGGGCACCCGGCGCGGTGTTGAAGCTGCCCAGGCTGATGTCCAGACGGCGGTGGAGGATCGTCGCGACATCCTGGTATCGCTCATTGCTGAAGTAGGTACTGACTATGTTGGTCTCAGGGGCTACCAGCAACAGATTATCGTCAACCAGAAAAACTTGACCGCTCAGAAGCATACAGCCGAGATCACTCGCAAGAGATACGAGGCCGGTTTTGTCACGGGCCTGGATGTGGCCAACGCCGCGGCCCAGGCGGCGACGACCGAATCCCTGATTCCGGTTCTGGAGTCGTTAGCTCAGGGCACAATTTACAATCTGAGTGTGTTGCTGGGCCGGGAACCAGCGGCTCTGGCGGAAGAATTGTCCGGCGAAAAGCCGCTTCCCACCACCCCGCCTGAAGTGCCGGTAGGCCTGCCTTCCGATCTCCTTCGCCGTCGGCCTGATATCCGTCGGGCGGAAGCCGTGATCCACGCGACCACGGCCCGGATCGGCGTGGCCACGGCCGATTTGTTCCCCAAATTTTCCCTCACCGGTTCATTCGGCCTGATGAGTAGTACCTTCAGTCCGCTGGGCAACTGGAGTAGCCGTTTCTGGTCGTACGGCCCAAGCGTAACCTGGCCGATTTTTGATGCCGGCCGGATTCGGTGGAATATCGAGGTCCAAAATGCCGTCCAGGAACAGGCCTTGTTGGCTTATGAAAAGGCCGTCTTGACAGCTTTAAAAGATGTGGAAACGGCCCTGGTCGCCTATACCAAAGAGCAGCAGCATCTCAGGTTGTTGACTGAAGCGGTTAGAAATAACAGTAAAGCCGTCGAGTTATCCAGAAAGCTTTATGTGGCCGGAAAGACCGATTTCCTGAATGTTCTTAATGCGGAACGTTCGCTTAACGCGTCTGAAGATGCCCAGGTGCAGAGCACGCGTGCCTTATCCACGAACTTGATCGCCTTATACAAAGCCTTGGGCGGCGGATGGGAGAGCGCACAGTGAGAGTTCCCCGATGGGCTAGGCTTCGACCAATAACACCTTTACCGTTTGGAGTCCTGCTCGCTGTTGCCAAGCACTGACCGCGTATCGCCTGCCTTGATCTTCCCCAGCCGCAGGAAGATATTTGACCTCCTCCCTGACGAAGCATCATTTTTCTTGCCATCTAATCCATCGCATTGTATTATTAATTCGTTATGACAAACAGTCCGAGATTCCTCGTGGGTCCTCTGGGAAAGACGAGGAAAACGGCTCAAGTGGTCAGCGTCGCGCCCATCTATCAATTTCGTCTAAACCAAACCATGATCATTCAGGTGTCTGAATTACTGCCCTTGACTGAAGAAGTCGCTGGCCGAGACACATTTAAGGACATGAAGATGAAGCTTTATCTGGCCGGGCCGATATTCACCGCGGCCGAACAAGACTGGCTGCTGAGATTAAAAGGGCGGATTGGGGGGCTCGCCGCCTCAAGCGGTGAACCGGTTCAGGTGATTTGGCCCTACGAATTGATTGATCGAGAGACAGCCCTGTCATTGGGAAATCAGGCAAAATTTGAGATCTTTAAGTTGTGCAAGACAGACCTTGATGATACAGACATTCTAATTGCCTGGCTCGACGGGACCCAGGTAGATGACGGCACGGCCTGGGAAGTAGGGTACTTCTATGCCAGGAGGCATGGTGACTTACAACTGATCCTTGGCCTTAGAACGGATTTCCGCCGAGCTGGTGAATCTGCCGAGTCCATCGTAAATGCCATGATTGAATGTTCTTGTGATCGGCTATTTCATTCTGCGGATGGGTTATTGGAATATCTGCAAGGAGTAATCGAGTCCGGCGACCACTAACCACCATTGCGCCTTTAGCCAGGGATACAGCCAATTCCTCTAGTGATGGTAGAGTTGTTCGCTACCGGCACATCGATCCAGGATTGGGAGCCACCTGTTTAATGGGCTGCCTCCTGAGCTTAATAAGGCCATGACTATGACCAGATGGTTCGATAGGGAAGCTGAGATCCAAGATCTCAAGAGACAAATAGCCAGACTTAACCGCATCGGCATCGCCTTATCCATCGAAACCGACTTGTCTAAGTTGCTTGAGGTCATTCTCTCAGAGGTCCGTGGGTTTACTCGAGCGGATGCCGGCAGTTTGTATATAGTAAGAGATAATTTGCTTTATTTCGAAGTAGCTCAGAATAACGTCCTGGAACGTAGACCCGTCCGCCCGCCCATGTCTTTCAAGCCTTTCCCCCTGCATCTTGATAAAAAAAGTATCGCCGGGTACGTCGCTGTTACCGGTGAAGTGCTAAATATTGCAGATGTTTACGAACTTAGGCCTGATTTGGAATTTACTTTTAATCGGGATTTCGATCAACGGAACCAGTATCGGAGCAAATCTATGTTGGTTCTGCCCATGCGGGATCATGAAAATGATATTATTGGAGTCCTGCAACTAATCAACGCGCTGACCAAAGATGGCCGGATCACCTCATTTTCGTCGGAATTGGTGGAATTGGTCTCGTCATTGTGTTCTCAGGCGGCCATTGCCATCCGGAATGCCTTGTTGATTAACAACATAAAGAACCTGTTCGACTCCCTTGTCCGATACTCGGCTTCGGCTATCGATGCCCGGAGTCCGCATACGGCCGGTCATTCCAAACGGGTGTCCGTCTATGTCCGCCGAATGGTCGACCAAATTAACGCGACAGATACGGGGTGTTGGGTCGGGGTACATTTCAGCCCCGGGGAAGTGGAAGAAATCACTTACGCCGCCTGGCTCCATGACGTGGGTAAGATCGGAGTGCGGGAAAAGGTGCTGGAAAAGGCCAATAAGCTAAGTGATAACTGTATGATGGCCATCAGACACCGCTTAGATTATATTCGTTTGTCGCAGATTAACGCCTTGTATCGAGAGGTGCTCGACTCCGAAATAACCGCCTCCCCGGCCATTATCAGGGAGATGTTAGAAAACCACGTGGCCAAAATCAACAATACCTTTAGCCGGTACCGCGACCTGGTGACCAGGGTGAACATGCCGGGCTTTTTTAGTTCAGAAGACAAGGCCGCCCTCGACATCTTGGCGCAATTGGAATACCTGGACGAACGAGGCCACAAAAGACCATATCTTTTTCCCCATGAACGTGAATGTTTATCGGTTTCTAAAGGCAACCTGACCAAAGAAGAATACCAGGAGATTCAGTCTCACGTGGTTTACACCAAGAAGATCTTGAGCAACATCCCCTTCACCCGGCATCTCAAGAATGTCCCCCTGTACGCAGCCAGCCATCATGAGATGTTGGATGGCACGGGATATCCGGAAGGACTCCGAGGCGACCAAATCCCTTTACAGTCACGCCTTCTGGCTGTGGCCGATATTTTTGACGCCCTGACGGCTAAGGACCGGCCCTATAAAAAAATAATCCCGGTCGATGTGGCTGTCAGGATTCTCGAGGATGAAGTGACCTGTAATCGATTGGATGGAGACGTGGTCAAACTTTTTGTGGAGAATGAACTGTATCACCCCATGCCGGGAGACGAGGGAGGATTGCTGGATGGATATTTTCCAGAAATTAGCTGAGAAGCAAATCAAGGACGCCATTGATCGGGGCGAGTTCGATGATGTGCCCGGAATGGGAGAGCCGTTGGAGTTTGAAGATGACAGCAATGTGCCTGAGGACCTGCGCATGGCATATAAGATTTTGAAGAATGCCTCGTGCCTGCCCCCGGAAGTAGAATTAAGAAAAGAGATCCGCCGCGCCGAAGACCTGCTGGAGGCCATGACTGACGAGAAATCCCGGTACAAACAGATTAAGAAAATGAATTTTTTGATCATGAAACTAAACATGCTCCGGCCGACACCAGTAAACTTCGAGGAGCATGAAGTCTATTTTGAGAAATCCGCGGCCCGGCTGACTCTGGAATCGGAAAAGAAGAAGGGCTAGCCGCAACGAAGGCATCTTCATAAGATCTCTGCGCCTCCAAAAGCCCCCTCGGCTTTTGCGGATTGTCTTCTAAAAGTGGCAGGATTCGGCCGCGGACGACAAGGATCAATAACCATGGACATGAAGCGGGACTATTACGAAGATATTCAGTTGTTGCCATCCGGGGTGACTAAATTTTGGTTCTTGGTGCTCCTGGCGGCCCTGGCCGGATTGCCATTTTATGTAGGTAATTATTATACTTATATGTTTAATTACATGGCCGTCAATGTCTTGGTCGCGATAGGTTTGAATATCCTGGTTGGTTACACCGGACAGGTCTCTCTGGGGCATGCCGGGTTTTTCGCCATTGGAGCTTACGGCACGATCCTGTTGATGACCAAGGCCGGCTTGCCGTTTATTTTGGCTTTACCCTTGAGCGGATTAATCGCGGCGGCCTTTGGGTTTGTCCTGGGGGTGCCGGCGTTACGGTTGGAGGGACCATATCTGGCCATCGCCACCTTGGGATTTGGATTGACGGTGACTCAACTTTTGGGCCGGTGGAAGTTCTTTGGCGGGCATATGGGCCTTCAGGCGCCGGAACTTATCTTGTTCGGCTCTTTGTTAAAGACTGACCGCCAATTCTATTATCTGATCATGACCATCACCGTGATCATGACTATCTGGGCCCGCAATCTGATCAAAACCAGGGTGGGACGAGCCTTCATTGCCATTCGGGATAGTGACGTGGCGGCAGAAACGATTGGTATCAACCTGACCTATTACAAGACACTGGCCTTTGCCATCTCGGCCGGCTACACCGGAATCGCTGGTGGCTTAATGGTATTTTTAGTGGGATTCATCAACCCCAATTCCTTTAATCTGATGTTGTCCATTACTTTT
>JADFXK010000002.1 GCA_015233625.1 Deltaproteobacteria bacterium
GGTTTGAAGGTTATTTGGTGAGTGAGCACCCCCTTGATTATCACCGACAGTGTTTTGTCTTTGTCGCCGGTAATGAAAAACGTCATCTCGCCCTGGTCAAGGGTGGCGGCCTGAAGCTTAAAGGTGTCCAGAATCCTGGCATTCGTAAACCGTTTGGGTGATCTCACCGTAAGCTGATATCTGATGTACCGCCTCTCGCGATGTTTATTCAACCGCTCTTCACGGCTGGTAATATCGTCTTTTGACAGACCTAGATCAAAGAGGGCGCGTAGAACCACCTGGTCGGAGCGTTCCACCAGTGAGGCGGGATCAGACTCGGTATCTCTTTCTTCTGGTGTTATTTTAGGCCTGGTTGGGGTCTTGGGGGGTGGAGCTACCCTGGATTCTCCTGGGGAAGGCACTCTTTTTGATTTGTCGGGGGAGAGGAAATGAAATATCCCGACGATAGTCAGTATAGCCACAAGGCTTAAACTAAAGACGAGCCAACCGCGGAGGAACCACGGTGGTTGGCTCGTCTTTGTCTTAGTTAATGATCTAGGTTTGGAGACCCTTTTCTTTCCAGTGGTTTTTTTAGCCGACTGGGGATTTATCGGGGTTTCCCTGTCTTCGCCGGGAGCCATAATTACTTGGACGCGGCAGGTTGTTTGTTTAAGGTCTGGGTGAAAATACCCCAAGACTTGAGAAGCTGCAACGCACGTTGGACGTGAGCGTCTTTGGCCAGACGTTCCTTCTCGGTCAGGACCTTTTTGTCGTCAGAACCGACTTTTGACTGGTCGCCAGTGGCGTCATCATGAGTGATCTCTTTTGTTTTGTCTTGGCTGCGGTCCTTATCGCGTCCCTTGTCTTGGCTTTTATCTTGAGGCTTGGCTTTATCCTGAGGCTTAGCTTTATCTGGTGTCTTATCCAGTGTCTTGTCTGGAGTCGTGTCTTCGGACTCTTCCTTTCCTTTGATGTGACCTTCCAGATCCTTTTCGCGCAAATAACGAATATTGTTATTTTCTTTGGGCGCGGCCGTCTCTACTAGGATGTCGGGTGTGATCCCCTTGGCTTGAATATCTCGACCGTTGGGGGTGTAATACTTGGCTGTGGTCAAACGAAGAGCAGAACCATCTTCCAGCGGAATAATGGTTTGGACGGAACCTTTGCCAAAAGTTTGGGAGCCCAAGACAACGGCTCTTTTGTGATCTTGGAGGGCCCCGGCCACGATTTCGGAGGCGCTGGCGCTCCCTTCATTGACTAAAGCAATAATGGGGAAGTCTTGGTAATGATCATTCGGGTGAGCAAAAAACTTAAGGTCCTGAGTTTTATTTCGGCCCATGGTATACACGATCAGGCCGGATTCAAGAAATTCATTGGTTACCTTGACCGCCTGGTCGAGTAACCCACCTGGATTGTTGCGCATATCCAGGACCAATCCTTTTACTGGCTTGTTATTTTCCTGGAGAGTTTTTAGAGCTTTGATCAGATCCTGGTGGGTCGTGTCCTGGAAAGTGGAGATGCGAACATAGACATAACCCGGCTCTAAGGTCTCAAATTTGACACTTTTGATGGGAATGACTTCCCGGGCAATGACAAAATCTTTAAGCTTGTTGGCGCCTTCTCTCAAGATGGACAGGGTGACTGTAGTCCCTTTGACGCCCCGGATACCTCTGACCGCATCCATCAGGCTCATATTCTTGGTTAATTTACCATTAATCTTAATTATTCTGTCACCGGCTTTTAATCCGGCTTGAAAGGCCGGGGTATCTTCGATGGGGGAGACCACCGTCAGTACTCCGTCTTTGAGGGTTATCTCGATCCCGATTCCACTAAAACTACCCTTCGTCTCAATGGTCAATTCCTTATATTCTTCCGGGGTAAGGAATGATGAGTGGGGGTCCAGGGTGGCGACCATCCCCTTAATAGCCCCGTAGATAAGGGTTTTGGGCACTTCCTTTTCGACATACTTCTTCTCGATCTCATTGAGGACTTCGGCAAAGATTTTAATCTCACTGTATGTCGCTTCCGGATCGGAATCCGGGTCTCGCCCAGTGACCAGCTCCCCATCAATCAAGAACAGCCCAAGGATTGCAACCAGGGTCAGACAAAAGAGGGTTTTGGGGGTCATCCATTTGAACATCACCTGCTCCTTTGTTTTATGGGATAAAATGGGTAATACATGGATTATTGACCCTATTATAGTGATTAGCTGACAATAATGTCAATGCACAATTTTAAGACGCCGGGCTGGTCTCAGGTAATTGCCTCAACATCGCGTCGGCAGACCAGAGAAACGACAAAGTCACCGGTCAAGCCCGCATCGTTCGGACGCGCGGGAGTTCCGTGGTTGAGCAATCCTTCCTGGCTTTGATAGCTTTTTTGGCGGCCTCGGCAATGGCCTGGCTGGTCAAACCGAAGTAGGACAGGAGGCGTTCCGGCGGCCCGGAGATGCCGAATCTGTCTTGAATACCGATGCGTTTAACTGGGCATGGGTATTTGTCGGCCAATACTTCACACACGGCGCTGCCCAACCCGCCGCTAATCAGATGTTCTTCGGCGGTAACCACGGCCCCGGTGATCATGGCTGAGTCTAAGAGCGTGTCCTCATCTAATGGCTTAATGGTGGACATATTGATCACAGTGGCAGAGATGCCATCTTTTTTCAACAAGTCAGCCGCACCCAGGGCTATGTGGACCATCAGTCCCGTGGCGACGATGGTTACGTCGCGCCCCTCCTTGAGGATACTTGCGTGACCAATTCTGAATTTATATCTGTCGTCGTAGATTACCGGTGTGGCTATTCGACCGGTCCGAACATAAACCGGCGCCTTAATATCGGCTATAGTTTCAATAACTCGCCTGGTTTCGACACCGTCAGCCGGGACAATCACGGTCATATTAGGCAGAATGCGCATCAACCCAATATCCTCTACCGCCTGGTGAGACCCGCCGTCATCACCCACGGTAACTCCTGCGTGAGTCGCGACAATCTTGACGTTGGCCAACGAATAGGCGACACACTGGCGGACTTGCTCCCAGGCCCGGCCGGCGGCGAAGATGGCGAAGGTACTGGCAAAAGGTATCTTTCCCGTCGAAGCCAGCCCAGCGGCCGTGCTCATCATGTCCTGCTCGGACACTCCCATATTAAAAAACGGTCGGGGAATTTATTGGCAAATAAACGGGTATTGGTAGAACCAGATAAATCCGCATCCAAGACCACGATATTTTGGTTAGTCTCTCCCAATTTGGCTAAAGTTTTACCATATTCGACTCTGGTGCTTAAGAACTCGACCAACACAATCCTCCTGTGGGCAGATCTGGGCCCGAGGCTCATGCCTCAACTTGTTTTGGGTTTTAAAAAGACTATTTTCCCCCTAAAAAACGGATAGGAACCTGTATCTCAGGCTGCCGCCAACTCCCTAAGAGCAACAGCTAATTCCTCATCATTGGGAGCTACTCCATGGTACTTCACCTGGTTTTCAAATATAGACACGCCCTTTCCCTTGACCGTCTCAGCAATAATCATGGTTGGTTTGCCCTTAGTTCTTTCCGCCTGGTCAAGGGCCTCCATAATTTGCTTCATATCGTGGCCGTCGATGCTTTGAACCTCCCAACCGAAGGCTTGCCACTTAGCCCCCAACGGCTCAATATTCATCACGTCTTCCACCCGACCATCAATCTGGAGATGGTTATGGTCTATTATGGCGCAGAGATTATCCAAGCGGTAGTGGGGGGCGGTCATGGCCGCTTCCCAGACTTGACCTTCCTGGACTTCCCCATCGCCCAACACGACGTAAACTCGCGCTCCACGGCCATCTAACCTGGTCCCCATGGCCATGCCATTGGCCAGGGACAACCCCTGTCCCAGGGATCCGGTCGATACATCCACCCCGGCAGTCAAAAGGCAATCCGGGTGTCCCTGCAAACAAGCCCCCAGTTGACGGAGGGTATAAAGTTCTTCGGGAACGAAGTAACCGCACTCGGCCAGCACGGCGTAATATGCCGGGCAGGCATGGCCTTTGGAAAGGACGAATCGATCCCGATGTACCCAATCGGGATTATTCGGTTTATGTCTCATCTTATACAAGAAAAGAGCGACCAAGATATCGGCCGCTGAAAGGGATCCCCCGGTGTGCCCCGAGCCGGCTTGATGAAGCATTTTGACTATCTGGATTCTAACTCTTCTGGCTATTTGGATAAGCTTTTGAACATCGGAAATCGATTCCATTAAAGTGGGCTCCTAATGACTTATTGACGACGTGCCCTTTCGTAACACAAAAAGAACAGACTATCAATAATAATATGGTACCGATTAGTAATGGTACCGGTTATGGTGAATCTGCGGCTGGCTGAACAACAGGTCTCCCGTAAAATTACTTAAAAAATAAATCCGCGACCTGACTCAAGAGAAAAGTCTTATTTGGGTGACGGCTCCAAACAAAATTTCACCCTCGGGTCATGAATACGATCAAGTCCCCGCCACATTCTGCCTTCGCCCTGGGTTAGCTGGTGTGCCTTCCGGGCAAACAACATCCGGGTTTCGCCGATAGGTGCTCCGGTAGGGGAAGGGGAATGGGGCAAATCCTACGGGGAGGTAACTACGGTGAATGATTTTTTGGCCAGAACCCGGCCGTTATAGATGACGGCGAAGGTCCATTTTCCCGGAACCATTTCATATTCATGGTCAAAGGTGAAGCCGTTGAAAAAAATCTGATTCCGGTCATCGAATTTAAAGGAAAAGCTGACGTTGTTCTCCGTGATGGTCGGGCCTTCGGGCGTTTTAATGGGGGGGATCAGGGCCGCATGGGTCAGCGTATAAACCTGCTGCTTCGGAAAGTTAAACACCTGATAGGTAAAACCAAAACTTATTCCTTTTTTGGCCGTGATCCGATCTCCTTGATTAACAATCTTATAATTGCTCACTTGAGCGGCCTTGGTTCCTTTACCTTCTTCGTCTTTGATCTCCTGGCTATCGCCCAGAGTAAAGACACCGAAGTTGCGGATTTCTATCTCCAAAGATTGTTGTGCAAAGACCGGTAGGACGGTCAAACTGAAAAGTAAGACGGTTAAAAAACAGACCTTTCTCACAAGACACCTCGGCTTGAACAATAATGAGTTTCCTGGTTATGAGTTACTTATTGATTAACCAGGGGTTACACCTATCCGCGTGGCCCGGCAGCCCGTTGTCTAAAGCACTCCCGGCGTTAGCGGAGGTTTTCTGCGATGTGTGCGACCATCCGAAAAAGCATTGGCTCCAAAATAATACGAGGCATAAATACCAACCCCTGGCCGATCAGACTGTCAGTTAGTTCGGCGGCGCTTTCTTTTACGTCGCCGGTTTTCCGGAAGGATGCCTCCATGGCCGCTCGGAACTCGATGGCCGAGTCAATGGACCGATCAAGGTAGGTCAGTCCGTCCTGTCCGGTCATGGCCCCAAAGTGCTCAGCTAGAAAAATTTCAACCGGAAACTGTTTCATCCTCTGCAATGTTTCTTGATACTGGGTATAGTTGGAAGTGCCGGCCGGGAAGATTCTATCTTCACCGGGAACGCCGCCCCCATCGGAGCCGAATAAAGCTTTTTCCGCCGGAACCCAGGCCGCGATGGAACATGTGGAGTGGCCCGGCGCGTCCACGATAGTGACGGAAATGTCTCCGCCCAGGTCAATAATATCACCTTCTTTGACCGGTCGGTCAACTACTACGCCGGGAAAGGATAAATCCAGTTTTGATGTGGCCTGGGTATCACCGAACTGAGCGGTGGCCAGCTCATTAAAATTACTGATGCTAACCACGGCCTTAGGCGCCATCAAGATACTCTGGGCCGGATATGAAGCCCAAATGGACATCTGCGGCCAGCGCCGTTTGAAAAAAGGAACAGCCCCGCAATGGTCAAAATGGGCATGCAGAATCAACAGGTGCTTGATTCGGCTTTCATCTACTCCGAACGCGGAGAACTGGTCGAGCACGGTCGGCACAATATAGGCCATGCCGCCGCCAATAAGCATATCTTCATTTTCTCCTCGGAGAAGATAGATACACGATTCATTCCGTCCCAAAAACAGAATTCGTTCGGTAACCCATCCCGGCTCTTTGATCCGCATCCTTATGACCCTTCCGACTCTTGGGTGGTATGGCCTTATCAATACTCCAACTTGTTTGCATCCCGGCATACGAGGAGAAAGCTCCGGTTAACTTTCGGCTTCCAGACCCGACGTCTGAGACTGGTGAAGGATAGAAACATTATCTCACTTCGATTAAGTTGTAAAGTCAAAAAGTAATTTTGCTCAGGGCAAACGGATGAACTTTTTTAATAAATGATCAAGTCCAAATAGGCCCGGAAGGGCGACGCTGGTTAGACCAGCTAAATTTGGTTACGTTGGGATGAAGCTACTGAGACAGGCGCCAACTTTCCAGGTGACGTTCCAGGCTAGATACTTCTGTGGCGATTTTGTCTATATGGGTTGGATCAGGGTCGGCCTGGGCGGAATCAACGATTGTTCTTAACCGCCGAGTGTCTTCACTCAACCGGAGCAACCGTTCACTCAGTCCGTCGATCATCTGGTTGATTTCGTTTTGTTGCCTGATCAGGTAATCATGTTGTCGAATTTGTACCTTTCGGCTTAAATCCCCATCGGATATTCGCTTGAACGCATTGCCAAAATTAAAAAGGGGACCACAAATCCGATGGGTCAAGAGAATTACGTGGATCGAAACGGCCAGACCCAGCACCAGCAAGGCCGGAACCAGCTTCTGAGCCAGAGAAATCAATTCACTGGCGGCGCGGTATTGAACTGCTAAGTCTGACGAAAAAACCATATCATAGACCAGGGGAATAAACACCAAACCCAGTTCGATGACCACCACGGAAAATATATAGACCAGCACCACCAGGACGATCCTAAGCTGGAGTTCTCGATCTATCAGGTAATTCTTGATGCTTCTTCGACTGTTTCGGTTCACCAGGCGTATCCTTAGAACTCTATTCGGTGATGGTGCCGTCTTTGACAACGGTGTAAAAGGTTTTTCTTCCTTTAATGTGTCGGGCGGCCGCAGAGAACGGTGAAACGGATGTGACCGTAATGGTCACTCCCGGCGAAATGCTAAAGCCTTCTAAAGAAATAGTTGAGGCGATGGAAGGGACACCGCTGACGACAGACCCCATATCTCCCAGGTAGTCATCATTATTCGAAATGTAGTTGGCCTGAGATTCAATAAACAGGTTTAGATCATGCTTAGCCGTAACGTCATAGGCCATAGATTGATAATGATAAACCCAAAAGACGGATATGGAAGCCAGAATAGCCAGAATAGTCGCGACCACGATCAACTCAACCAGGGTCATACCAATTTGGAAACTGTCCCGAATCAGCTCGGCTCCGGTTTGATCTGACGGACAAGGAGGTCTGGCTGGTTTAATCTGACCGGCGAAGGGCTGGGTTGTGCTTCTATACATAAAACCACCAGCTTTCAGACTCAGGGTGATGGTCAGGCCGTTTCACGATCAGATGGGCCCGTGGCCAATCCGTCATGGTTTCGGGTTCTCCTTGCGGGTTATTCTTTCGGCCACTTGGGGGTAAAGCCTCCTCAGGCATTCGGGGCATATTCCATGGCTGAACTGAGCTTCGGTGTGATGGGCCACGTATTCTTCCACCTGTTGCCAGAATCCTTCGTCATTGCGGATTTTTTTGCAATGGGAACAAATGGGGATGAAGCCGGAGAGTTGTTTTACCTGGGCCAGAGCGTCTTTAAGTTTGGCAATAAGCTGTTTTTGTTCGGCGATTAGTTTTTGCTGATCGTCTTTGACGGCCTTCAGCTCCAGATGGGTATGCACCCGGGCCAATAATTCCGCCGAATTAAAAGGCTTAGCGATATAATCAACCGCCCCGACCCGGAAGCCGTGGACAATATCTTGAGTCTCGGTTTTGGCCGTCAGGAAGATAATAGGTACGTCGCGGGTGAGGGGGGATGCTTTGAGTTTCTTGCAGACTTCATATCCGTCAATATCGGGCATCATGATATCCAACAAAATAAGATCTGGGACAATTTCTTTCACAATCGCCAAGGCCTGTTCGCCGCCCGTGGCCACGGATATTCTATAGTCCTCCCGTTTTAATATGATACCCAGGACTTCAAGGTTTTTGGGGACATCATCTACAATTAAGATGACCGGCTTTTTCTCATCCCTGTTCATCACCTCGTTCTACTCCCTGGGCCAATAGTCACCCGCAGATGTTCTGAATTATCCATCGTGATCTTTCCTCGTGGCAGGTAAATGAACAGCTCTCAACGTTAATTTACTTTTTGTTTAGTACAGGTATCCGGGAAAATTGTCTTGATTCACCACCACGATGCCGCGGTTCGTTTGGGTGTAATGTTTTCTATCTTGAAAAGGGTCATATCCGATGACGGTCCCATCGGGGATATAGCACCCCTCATCGATTATGGCCTTTCTGATTTTGCAGTTCCGTCCGATCCTGACGTTTTCCATGATCACGGATTCCTCGACCAAAGAGTAGCTTTCAAAAATGACGTTATATGAGACCACGCAATGCCGGACGGTGGCGCCGCTGACGATGCAACCGTGGGCAATGATTGAATCTACGGCTTTGCCCACGCGAGGCTGTTCGGAATGCTCGTGTTCAAATACCGTCTTGACCGGGGGGTACTGCCGTTGATAGGTGCGGATAGGCCATTTTCGTCCATATAGATTAAAATATGGATCGACTCCGGTTAAGTCCATATTCGCGTTCCAGTAGGAATCAAGAGTTCCGACGTCTCGCCAATAGCCTGAATCCCGAACTCGCTTTTCTCTCCGGGTTTCCCGGCGGCCATCGTGCCTGGTGACATAGATAAGATCGTCAATGGCGTTCATTTTGCGGTAGGGGTAAGCATAAACTCGATGATTGTGGATCATCTCCGGGATAATTTCCTTGCCGAAATCAACATGGTCGCTATGTTTTAGGATATCCAGCAAAATATCCGTTTTAAAGATGTAAATACCCATGGAGGCTAAGGCGTGCTCTTCATCACCGGGTATGGATGGGGGGTCTTTTGGCTTTTCCACGAACTCCTTAACTCGATAGTCATCGTCTACCCCGATCACGCCAAATCCGGAGGCGGTTTCCCGATCCACCTCAATGACCGAGATCGTCATGTCGGCTTGTTTTTCATCATGATATTTCCGGAAGCCGGCGTAATTCATTTTATAAACATGATCCCCGGAAAGAATAATGGTCAGGTCGGAGCGGTTCCTTTCCAAAAAATAGACATTCTGCCTGATGGAATCGGCGGTGCCCTGGTACCATTCTTCACCAACCATCATCTGGGGCGGGACCACGCGTAGATAATGCCCCAAATCCAGGCTAAAGATATTCCACCCAGCTTCTAAGTGCTCCATGAGACTCTGAGATTTATACTGGGGCAAGACAACGATCTTATAAATACCGGAATTAATGCAGTTTGACAGAGTTAAATCAAGAAGGATATAGATTCCCCCAAAAGGGATGGCCGGTTTGGCCCTGTTTTTTGTTAGGGGCATCAATCTCTCCCCTTTGCCCCCAGCCATGATAACGGCAACTACGTCAATCATAGGTCACTCTCCGTAGGATGTTCCGTTTCCTTTTCCGTCGGCTCTTCATCTGAAACCACATCTTCTTGTCCCGGGTCGGAATTAGTTATAGGAGGTCTTAACCGCAGGTAAATCTTGACCAACATTCCGGCCAAGATGGCGCCGCTAATTAAAATGATCAGGTTTGACGAAAAAAAGGTCAGGAGAAAATATGAGGGGTGATTTAGATGATAGGCGGCCCGGAGCAGGTCGATTCCAAATATCGTAAAAAAAATTGACACCGCCACCCAGCATATTTTGACTGCCCACCATTTAATTGTCAATAAATTCATTGTTCTTAGTTGGTTACCTCAGAGTTGTCTTTAGTGCCTTTAGGCCATAGCCGGAGATGCATCGGAGTCATGTTTCGGTTTCTTCTTTCCCGGTTTCAGCCACACTCAGCCTGGTCAGGTGTTCACTCAGGTATTGATCTTTGATTCTTTTAAAGAAGGCGGCGCTTAGACTAATCGTTCCGTCGTGGGCCGGTCGGACTCCCCGGTTGTGGCCTAGTAACCGGATGGTCAAGTTACCTTCATTTTTTCTACCGGGTAACTGCAGAACGAAAAAAAAGGTATCATGTGGCGTGTCTAACTTGTCCCAGGAAATACATACCCCCCCTTGGGAGATGTCTTTTAGCAGTCCGGTCAATGGCTTTTGGCGGAGTATCTTGTCGTGATACGGGTCGATAATGGTTTCAATCCTAAATTTATCGGCTCCTTCGGTGAAGAATTCAACGTACTTGGTAAAATAATCGAGATATGCGTTGCAGACGACATCGGTCCGGTCGCCATCCCAAATGAATTCCCTCACCAGAGACAACTCCTGACTGTCAAGCTTCTGGATAATGGGTTTGGGCACCGGATATAGTGACACCGGAACGTCGAAGGGAAGGGCAAACCGTTTGTCGAACCTGGGGTCGTCTACGGTAAACACTATCCGGCTTTGTAGCTTCTTCTCGGGGCGTACCTGGAGCACATTATATTTCTTAAGACTGGGATGATCAATAATAATCAGAACACGATCGTTCTTGGTCAAGGGAGGTGGATCTTTAACCTCAACTTCAATAGAGTTTTCACCTGCCCAAAGAAGCTTGCCATAATAGCGTTCTTCCTTAAACATAAGCATGAGCGGCTTCTTTTTGATCAAATATTCTTGCAAGATTTCTTTGGGGATTTTTTTGATGCTGGGAAGCTGTTCAATGGAACGCTTGAGGACGCTATCGACCCAATCATCCATTTTGAGGATGTTGTATCGTTTGATGTGCCGAATCTTGGCGGTGGTAGTTCTTGTCACGGTTTCCGTTCTCCCGGTCTTCTCTGTAACCACCGTAATACCGGCTACGCTGATTGGGGTTTTGAGTCTGTAGTCTGTTGACCGCGCCGCGGCTGGCTTCCAGCGGTAGAAACCTTCACCAGGTTTTTAGATTTGAAGATGATAATATAATCATAATTCAAAACTCGCAAGCTAATTTGCTCTATGGGAAACAAGTTTTTGGCGGCTTCCGGCGGTGGCGGCGGAGTAAGGCAAGCGCAGAAGATATTTTTTGAAGAGGTGTTATCTTGTTCAATAAAGAAGGCAATAAAGCCCCAACGGATCGGACCGGGTTAGCCCAAGATAAAGCCAGGTGACGCCCTGGGGTTGCGGCGTCCGGTTCACCGGAGAGAGGGGTGATTATGGGTTATAATATTATCTAAGACAATATCCATAGGCTAACCAGGGCCGACCCTTCGGCGCTTATTTGGACTTAGTCGTTTTAGGAATATTTCATGCGTCTGCCCTAGGCGTCGCGGTGTTTTGATTTGACAGTCATTGGCTGACCTGCTAAATTAAAATTTTATGCCTGATCAAATTTCTAAGGATCGCCACGTCATGCTTATAACCTGCCCGCAGTGTAATTTTAGTCGAGATATCCCGGACCAAAAAGTCCCGGATAGACCTGTGCACGCCATTTGTCCAAAATGTCACCACAGATTTGAACTGAGGCGTTTATCTACCCAGCCATCGGAGGCGCCTGCGGCCCCGGGACCGGCAAAGGAAATGGAATTCCCGCATCAGCCATCGGAAGACACGGTCGGAAGCGACCCAGGCGATCGGGTCACTATGTCAGCGGGCATGGGTACTCCATGGGATCACAGAGAAAAGCTGGGAGTGATATTATCAATATTCTCCACTAGTAAGCAAGCCCTTTTCTCGCCAGGTAGTTTTTTCGGCCGGATGAAGACTACCGGTGACCTGGGCACTCCTCTGGGGTTTGCCATTATAGTCGGCTCCATCTCCATCATCATCAGCCTGATAGTTTCAGCTCTGCCGATATCATTCCTGAATCCGCTGGAATTAGATGGCCTGGCTGGGACTAACTGGGCCTCGGACCATGGGAAATTCCTGGTTTATGCCATCCTCTTCGCGCCCCTGTTGGTGATTTTAGACCAGTTTGTCAGTTCTGGAATCCTCCACCTGTGCCTGATCATTCTGGGAGGCAACAAAAAAGGATTCGGATGCACCTTTAGCGTGGTCGCCTATTCCCAGTCCTACACAGTGTTGACCATAATTCCTATCATCGGATATATCATAGGGAACATCTGGCGAGTGGTCATGCTTACCATCGGGTTGGCCAAGAGCCATGGGACGAGCAGCATAAGAACATTTTTTGCGATTTGCTTACCGTTGATCGTGGTTATGGTTTTGATCATCATCGTCATGGTTGCGTTTGCCGGGTTTTTGGCGGCTATTTTTTTAAAGGGAAAAGAATCATAGGGGCTATGACCAGAAAGTCAGGATCAACTGATTAAATGTTCTGAGACGTTGCGCGCTATGATCTATAATTAGGTTGAGACCGGCAGAGACATACTGACAACAGCCGGGCATCGCTCGCAACTAAAAGTTATGTAACAATAACCCGTTTTGGACCAACTGGCGGCCAGCCTAGGCTTCCGGTGACCAAACCTTGCTAGTCTCCCCTCTCAACATAGGATAAGAAATGGGTTACGTTGATCTCCACACCCATTCCACCGCGTCGGATGGTTCCCTGACACCGACTGAACTGGTGACCTACGCGGTGGCCAAAGGGCTTACCGCCATTGCCCTGACCGACCACGACACCACGGAAGGGCTGGAAGAAGCCACAATTGCCGGGAACAACACCGGGCTGGAAGTAGTGCCGGGCATTGAGATCAGCGCCCAATACGAAACCGGGACAATGCACATCCTCGGTTATTTCATTGACCCCGGTAATCCCGCATTGCGTTCCAACCTGGCTCGACTCCAGGAAGCCCGCCGGACCAGAAACCCACGGATCCTGGAAAAACTAGCTCAACTGGGTGTTCACATCACCATTGAAGATGTGGAAGAAGCTTCCGGCGGAGGTCAAATTGGACGCCCCCACATCGCCCAGGCTATAGTTAAGAAGGGATATGCTAACGATGTGAATTATGTGTTTGATCACTACCTGACCAAGAACGGCCCGGCTTATGTTGACAAGTTCAGGTTTAGCCCGGAAGATTCCATTTCTCTCATCAAGACCGCCGGCGGGCGGGCCTGTCTGGGGCATCCTTTCACTTTATTCGTTAAAGACAATGTCATGCTGGACCAAATGGTGGCCGGGTTGAAAGCCAAGGGACTGGAGGCCATCGAAGTCTATTACCCGGATCATACTCCCGAACAAACAGCTACTTTCCTTCATTTAGCCAAGAAATACGACCTGTTCCCCACCGGTGGCTCCGATTTCCACGGCCGGGCTAAACCTCGAGTCGACCTGGGGATAGGTTACGGCGCATTGCGGGTACCTTACGAACTTCTTGACCATATGAAGAGTTGATTTTCTTTGTCAACAGGGACGATTAATGGCCATCACCTTGACCATCTTTGGGTCCGGCACCGCCATCCCCAGGCCGGACGGCACCGCCTCGTCCAACCTGGTCAGAGTCAATGATGAATCCATAATCATTGACCTGGGGCCGGGGGCATTGCACCGCCTGGCCCAGGCCGGATCGAGCCTCAACCAGGTGAGTCAGATTTTAATCACCCATTTTCACAATGACCATACCAGTGACCTGCCGGCCTTCCTCTTTGCCACTCGTTTGCCCCTGGTGTTGGCCCAAAGAACACCGCTAAATCTGATCGGACCGGTCGGCCTGGAGGAGTTTTACCGGGGATTGCAGGCGGCCTGGGGGAGATGGGTCATTTTGCCCGACGATCTGTTGCATATCTTAGAACTGGCTAATGACAAAATAAGTACCACAACCTTCAAGAATTTTACTTTGACCAGTGCGCCCGTGGACCATACCCCCGCGTCACTGGCTTACCGTATTGAAGACCACCGGGGGACTGCAATCATCTTTTCCGGTGATACATCTTACGACTCCCGGTT
The DNA here is from genome assembly GCA_015233625.1 of Deltaproteobacteria bacterium. Lineage (GTDB taxonomy): Bacteria > Desulfobacterota > JADFXK01 > JADFXK01 > JADFXK01 > JADFXK01. The sequence continues at coordinate 13,953 of JADFXK010000002.1, forward strand.
AGTGGAGTTGTCTCGACATGGCGATGTCCTGGTGTGTGAGTGTTCATTCCCCGACGAGTTGGCGGGAGAGGGACATATGACGCCGTCCCTGGCTGGTCGGGTAGCCGCCGAAGCTGGGGTAAAGAAGTTGATTCTTAACCATTTTTACCCTGAGTGTGATGGCCACGATCTGCTCACCCCAGCCAGCCGAGTGTTTTCCGGTGAAATCATCCTGGCCCATGACCTGATGGAACTGTCGGTTTAATTAAATAGAATAACTCATGGTTCACCTTTCTCGAGGTTAAAGAGTATTGTTTCTGTAACCCGCAACCCGTAATCCCTCACGGGGGGACTCATGATCAGCACCATCGGTGGATTTTTATTTTTAGCTCTGGGCATTGTGGTCGCCTGGTTAATGCTGGAGGTAATTGGCCGCAAAGACAAAGTGCCAAACCCAGCCGGATACCGCCTTTGGCACAAAAGGTTAGGCTGGGCATTCATCTTGCTTTACTTGCTATTCTTGGGTGGCATGGTCTATAGAATATATGGCACGACTGTAGAATTAGAGGTCAGGCCATTTACTCACGCCCTGTTTGGTCTTCTCTTGTGTCCGTTATTGACTATCAAAGTGTTGTTTGTCAGAAGATACAAATCATTCATGGGCACCCTGCCGACCCTGGGGTTGATCATAGTCACCACGTCATTTCTATTGATAATGTTAACCGCAGGTTATGGTCTGATAGAGGCGGATCAAGACGAGCCCGCCGCCGGCGTACAGTCGGCCGGGGAAGACCAGGTGGCCAAAGGTAAGTCGCTAGTTCCAATCAAATGTACCCATTGCCATAGCCTCGATCGGGTCTGGGCCGCGGATAAAACTCCAGCCGTGTGGCAATCCACTGTCAAAACCATGGCCTCCAAACAACCAGGCTGGATAACCGATGACCAGGCCAAGGCGATCATGTCGTTTTTGTCTCAACGGAAGAAATGACGATCAACGATTTTCTTATATTATTTCAGATTATTTTCATCCTGAGGCCATGTCGCGGCGACTGATTCAGATTAATCGGCTGATGATTGCCCTGGTCATCCTGATGAGCCTCAACCTGAGCCGGCCTTCGGACAGTCTTTGGGCCGGACAATCCCAGGAGCCCTCAGGGAAAATTGGGGCTACGGCACCTTCGCCCTCTCTTGTCCCGACTGAAAGCGACCAGGCCAGTCCGGCTGTCCGCGGCCTCACGGCCTCAATCCGGGCCTTCCGGAAGTATGCGTCGCCCCTGGGTTACACCCATTGCCCCATGTATCCCAGTTGTAGTCATTTTGGAGAAGAGGCCCTGAAAATCCACGGGGCCTGGTGGGGAACTCTATTAATCGTTGACCGGTTCATCAGGGAAAGTCAGGACATGCGGGATCATCCGGAAATTAAGGTAGATGGCCAATACCGGGCCTACGATCCCCTGAAACAGAACGACTTCTGGCTCCGAGACCGGCCGCCCCGGCCGCTGCCGATGGTGCCCCATGCCTTTTGGGAGGGCAATGCCCGTGGCCGCTAACCGCATCACTCGCCTCCTGCAGATCCTGGTCATTGTTCCGTTGCTTTTTCTCGGCCAGGCCATTTGGGTCCCGCTGCCCTCCGGCTACTGTCTGGATACTCCGGTGACCGGGCCGCCGGATAAGCTTTTCGAGTTTGCTCAAAGCCTCTTGAACAAAGGGGAATGGGACACTGCCCAGGTAGAATTCAAGAGGTTTATCTTTCTTTTTCCAGACCATGCCCGAGTTGGAGAAGCTCGTTTTAGAATATCTCTATGCGATTTTCGGACGAAACGATTCGACCAGGCCCTGACCGGTTTCACGGAACTGGCCAGCCAAAAACCGGCGGATAAGTGGACGGTGGAGTCCATATTCTTTGTGGCCGCCTGTTACGAAGCCAATGCCGAATGGTCAAAAGCAGAAACCGTGTATCAAGACCTGATTAACTCCAATCTATCGTCTCTACCCGATCCGGCCGGGATTAAGGACCGGGCGCGATATCTTCTCGGTTGGGTGCGGGCCGAGCAATCCCGTTGGCTTGATGCAGCTAAAGAGTTCCGCACAGTCACTGGCCCAGAATATGGCCACCCGGCCGCACTGCTGGCCACCGGAATTCCGGCGGGACAGGATTTGCCCCTTAAGTCTCCGGTCGCCGCAGGCATTATGTCCGGAGTGCTGCCCGGACTGGGGCAGATATATTGCGACCGGCCCCGGGACGCGGCCATGTCTTTCCTGCTGAACGGGGCCTTCATCGCCGGGACTGTGGAATCCTATCGACAAGAAGCGTATGTGGTGGGCAGCATTCTGCTGTTGATCGAGATGGGGTGGTATGGTGGAAATATTTTTAATGCGGTTAACAATGCGAACAAATACAATCAAAATCTTCAGCGCCAGTTTCTCGACCGTTTAAAGGAGCAACTTCGAGTCTCGGTAGTCCCGGACCCGTCCGGGAGCGCCGCCCTTTGGCTGACGTGGGCCTTTTGACCTGGCGGCTAAAGGTAATCCGGCATAATTCGTTCCTCTTCATAACATTTAAGAAAAGAGCGCCGGGCTTTCATTGCTCTCTTGTCCTGGGTCCAGATCGTTCATGAACCAGTCCAGCTTATGTTTCCCTGACGGCCAAAAATCATGCTTTCGGTGTTGCCCGCCTGTTCGGGCTCCGGGATACGACCACTATCCCCACCGCTTGTTTTTGGCCAGAGAATTGCGCGACAATACATCCCGGTATGATCCCGCGGATTTCTCCCTCAAACCCATCACCGGATTCAATTGCTGGGCTTTGGGTTACCTGGATAGAAAATTTAAACTGGTTGGGTGTTTGCTCCATCCGGTTCAAAATGGGGGCCGAGATCTCCGGGGTCGCATCGATTACGGTCACAAATGCGCCCGGGAATTCTGCCAGGAAGCCAGTATTTTTGATCAGCTCACCGCCGATCATCGCCAATTCTGGCTGGGCCTGGCTGAGGCGCTGGATTCTTTTCAATATTCAAGTAACCTGATCAATCCGATGTTTCGGGTGTTGAATTTTGGGCCAGGGGTTTTATCCGCCGTGGCGGCTCATTCCGGCCCCGAATCAATGGCCGACCGGGAGCTGATCAGCACCTATCCCTTTCTGTCTATGGCTGCCTGGCCCAGAAGCTGTGCTTTTTTGGTGGAGCAGATTATCTCTGGTTATGGGGTGCCGTTTTTGGCCGGACCTGAGGGTTTGGAGCTGATTAATGGATTGATGAATCATCTCCAGACATCCTTAGCCGCATTTTTATCACCGAAGCGATCATCCGGCCGCCCTTACGTCCATCAATTGTCCCTGGATCGTTCTCTGGCTGATTTTTTCCGGTTCGGCCTGAACGTCTCATGCCTTAGTCAAACGGAAGCCGACACCCTGGGACTCCAGGTCCGGCGACTGACGGCTGAATGGCTGTCTTTGCCGAGCAACGAGCAACAAGTAAAGAGTAACGAACAACCTATAATGAGCAACGAGTGACCAGCTTAAGGAGAAGTGTCTTGGCTAAGCATTCCCACACCTTTGTGGAAACCTATAATGGGCTTTTGGGATTCGGTTTAGATCGAAAAATAGACGAGAATACCGTGATCGTTTATCTCCAGAAATTATCGGATGATAAATTAATGGCTGAATTGCGGGATCGCCTCAGTGACCAAGAACTGGCCGATATTTTTAATTTTGTCAGCGCAATTTTGAAACGCCATTTGACCGAGCCTGAGTATCATCAGCATTTTCTCAAGGAGTGACACCATCTGACTATGATGCCGCTTCGCCTCACTTGTCGTATTAGTGCCGGTATGTTGGCTGTCTGGTGGTTGGTGGGATTGGCCGCCAACGTCGGGGCCGCGGTTGATAAGTGCGCGGAATTCGATCTTCAGGTACAGGCGCTGATCAATCAGAATAAGTTTGCCGAGGCCCAGAAATCCGTTCAGACGCCGAGTCCGGAATGTCCTCCATCTTCCAAGCGTTACTTGATGTGGGGCTATATTCTCAAGCATCTGGGACAAAATCAAGAGGCGCTGGAGAAGTACCGAAAAGCTCTGGAATTGGATCCGAATTCGGCCAATGCCCACAATAATTTGGGTGTGCTTTACAGCCACCTGCGGCAGCACCAAGAAGCGCTGACCGAGTTTCAGGAAGCCGTTCGATTAAATCCCGGCTACGCCTCGGCCCATAGCAACCTGGGGAATGCTTACGTGATGTTGGGGCAACAAGATGAGGCGGTGTCGGAGTTTCTGACCGCCTTGTCCGCGGACCCGAATTATCTCAACGCCATGGTGACACTGGCCAGGCTGTACGACCGGATGGAGAGGAAGTTGGCCGCGATCGCCTATCTCAGTCGAGCCGCGGAAATTGATACTGATGAGGCTCGCCGGCGGGAGTATCGGGCGGGAATTGATAAGTTAACCGGCGAACTGACCCAGTCTATTCGGGCCGGGGGCAATAAGACAATTCTTTGGGAGCTGCCCTGCTACCTGGTCAAAGATAAAAAGGTCCTGGTCCTGTTCTATCTAACCGGCAACAGTCCCCTGGCGTTGAACTACATTGAAGGAGATAATCCTGGCCCCAGGTTCTACTTAGATCTGCCTGGGGTGACGTCGCGCCTGCGGTTATCCGATATCAAGACCATCAGCGCACTGCTGAAAAACATTCGATTCGGCAAACATAGCAAACCTGAGCGACTCAGAATAGTCCTCGACGTCTCCCCTGGAGTGACCGGGACCCTCGACCAAACGACTCGATTCACCGGCGGCGGCACCAACCTGGTGGAGTACGCCGTTACCCTAAGCCCAAAATAGGCGGAACAATGCTTAATCACGTGGCCATCTTACCCAAAATAAATCACCGATCAGCCTGGGAGACAGCCCGGTGGCTGCAGGCCTGGTTTCGTGAGCATAATGTCTCCACTCATATCATTAAGTGCTACCCCACCCATCCTTGCCGGCAAGAAGGACAGGGTGAGGAGGAGAAACTCGACTGGCAAGCCGACCTCATTGTGGTGCTCGGCGGAGACGGGACCTTGTTGGGCGCGGCCCGGGGGGTGGGCGCGGCCGGGACGCCGATTCTCGGAGTCAACCTGGGCGGGTTGGGGTTCTTGACGGAGATTGGATTGGAGGAACTCAATCAAACCCTGCCTCGGATTATCTCCGGTGACTTTTCCATTGAATCCAGGATGACCTTAGACGCCGAAGTCATCAGGGACGACCATGTGGAATGCATCAATACCGTTCTCAATGACGTAGTTATCAACAAGGCGGCCATCGCCCGAATAATGGAGCTGGCTGCCAGCATCGACGATGAATTCGTGACCGCCTTTCGAGCAGCTGGGTTGATTATCTCGACCCCCACCGGTTTCACTGCCTACAATTTGGCGGCAGGAGGTCCGATTCTTTATCCGACGCTGGAAAGCATTATCTTGACTCCGATTTGTCCGTTTACTTTGTCGAACAGGCCACTGATTATTCCGGATAAGTCGGTGGTGCGGATCGAGATTGATCGGGCCGCGGAACATGTCTATATTACCTACGACGGGCAGGTCGGGCTGAGCCTCAAACCTGGTGATCAAGTGGTGGTGCGTCAAGGCCAAAGCCGCATCAACCTGGTCAAGTCACCCTCCAGCGGCTATTTTAAGATCCTGAGAACCAAGTTGAAATGGGGTTAGGATCCGCCAATCGATCCAATCAGGTGCATACCGAAATGAATCACCAAGAGAAATATTTTGTGAATCCTCCCACCCAAACCACCAGATTGAAATTAAGAATATCTAAGAATGACATGGTCTTCTTGAAATCTATTATCGAATCCTACGACGATGCCGCGGTCCTGCGCACCATTGATGCGGAGACTGGTCTGATGGAATTGTTGATCGGACCAGGCTGGGAAAGCACCGTGGCCGAGATCTTGGAAGATTTGAAATCGGGCATGCCGCTTATTCTTTTAGATGAGGAGAGCGGCGATAATCCGATGCCGGATTTCAGCATTTCGAGAAAAAAGAAACCTCAGAGGGCGCGGCGGAAAAGCAAAGAGCGGAAAGAGTTAACCTGATAGGCTGGTCATCCCGTTGTGACAAATGAGACTGATGGCCGAGCCCAACCTCGGCCATCCCTCGGCGGCCCTCTTATTTCTGCACTAAGTCTTTTGAGCGTGGCTTGTGGAGCGATTGAATGGTGAATGTTAGATTTCAACCAATTGCCTGTGGGTTGGCCAAAGATCACTTGACATCTGGCGGTGTTTCTTTATAATCTTGAAGTGGTTGACCGGGCCTGGAGGGCGCCGCAGGCCTGATGCGTCAACCTGGCGAGCAGGAAAATTTTTCCCGCAGGCGTCCGCCAACCTATATGAATAATGGGATAAAACCGTTTTGCTCCATCGACGAGGAGGTTAAAATGAAAATCAACCGAATTTCACATATTGGCCTGGCCGTCAAAGACGTGGATATGGCCAAATCACTCTACACTGACAAACTCGGGCTTGAAATCAAGGGAGAAGAGATGCTGGGCGAGCTTAAGATCGCCTTTGTTCCAGTTGGAGAAACCAGTATCGAATGCGTCCAATCCACCACGGCCGAAGGGGTTATGTGTAAATTCATCGAAAAGAAAGGTGAAGGCATTCATCACATTGCCTTTGAGGTCGATGATATCGAGGCTGCCGTGGAAGAATTGAAGGGTCGCGGCGTGGCCATGATCGACCAAAAGCCCCGTCCCGGCGCCCATGGGACCAAGGTAGCCTTCCTGCATCCCAAGGGTACCTACGGGGTGCTGATTGAACTGGTGCAACCGGGTGCCGGGCATTAAGCCGGGAGAGTCCGGGTTGTCGGCTGCGGCTGACAACGACTCGTCATCACCGGGTTATTCGCCACTGTGATGATCGCTTTGCTTTTTCTTTGATTCCAGCCCCGGAGGAATTCACGATGTGGGATTATACCGATAAAGTTAAGGAAATGTTTGAAAACCCCCAGAATGTCGGCGTGGTGGAAGAACCCGACGGTGTGGGTGAAGCCGGTTCGCTGGCTTGCGGCGATGCGCTCAAGTTGTCCTTTAAGCTCGACGAAAACAAACGGATTAAGGAAGCTAAGTTCCAGACCTTTGGCTGCGCCTCGGCCATTGCTTCATCTTCGGCTCTAACGGAAATAATCAAGGGTATGACCTTAGAAGAAGCGGAAAAACTTACAAATAAAGAAATAGCCCAGTATTTAGGTGGATTGCCTAAGGAAAAGATGCACTGCTCCGTTATGGGCCAGGAGGCCCTGCAAGCGGCTATCGCCAATTATCGGGGTATCCCGATTAAGAAAGAGACGGAAGGGAACATCGTCTGTGAGTGTTTTGGCGTGACCGACAAGGAAATCATCCGGGTGATCAAAGAAAACAAACTGACCACCAGGGAAGAGGTGACCAATTTCACCAAGGCCGGTGGCGGCTGCGAATCGTGTCATCAGAAAATTGAAGATATCCTGGCCCAGGTGCTGGCGGCCAAAGATGTCCAGACCATCCCCACTCGGCCGGATCGGAAGCTAACCAATATTCAACGGATCCGTTTGGTTCAAGAGGTCATGGAGCGGGAAATCTCTCCAGCCCTCAAAGCTGACGGCGGTGATATCGAGCTGGTGGATATTGAAGGCAAGCGGGTCCTGGTGGCTCTCCGGGGTACGTGTTCCACCTGTGCGGCCTCCCAGGTGACTTTGAAAGACTATGTGGAAACCAAACTCCGGGAACTTATTGAGGATGATCTGGTGGTGGAGGAGGTGTCTTAATGAAGGTAATTTATCTAGATAACAACGCCACTACCAGGGTAGACCCGCTGGTGGTTGAAGCCATGCAGCCATATTTCTCCGAGCTTTATGGCAACCCTTCGAGTATGCACTCCTTTGGCGGTCAGGTGGCCCAAAAGCTTCAGCAAGCGCGGGAACAGACCGCAGCCTTGTTGGGAGCCGATCCCAGTGAAATCATCTTCACCAGTTGCGGTACGGAAAGTGACAATGCGGCCATTAAGGGGACTCTGGCCTCCTATCCGGAAAAGAAGCACGTGATTATTTCTCGGGTGGAGCACCCCGCCGTACTCAACCAGGCAAAGTACCTGACTAAGGCCGGGTATAGAGTGACCGAGCTGGGGGTGGACCGCGAAGGCCGGCTGAACCTGGACCAACTAAAAAAGTCTTTGACCGACAACACGGCCATGGTCAGCTTGATGTGGGCCAACAATGAAACCGGGGTTGTGTTTCCCGTGGAAGAAATCGCGGAACTGGTCAAGAGCCGAGGCGCGGTGTTCCATACCGACGCGGTTCAGGCGGCCGGTAAGGTCCCTATCAACTTAAAGAAAAGTCAGATTGATTTCCTGTCGTTATCCGGTCACAAACTCCATGCACCCAAAGGCATTGGAGTATTATACAAACGCAAGGGCGTTCGCTTCACCCCCTTTATGGTTGGTGGTCATCAAGAACGAGGGCTGCGTAGCGGCACCGAGAATGTGCCATATATCATTGGATTAGGCGTGGCATGCCAGTTAGCCGTGGATCGGATGGAAGACGAAAACACCCGGGTCAAGGCCCTCCGGGACAAATTGGAAAAAGGATTGGTGAGCGCTGTCCCAAATGTTTTTATCAATGGTGGCGGCGCGCCCCGCTTACCCAATACTCTGTCCATCTCCTTCGAGTACATTGAAGGTGAGTCTATTTTGCTGATGCTAGACAAGCTGGGCATTTGTGCTTCTTCAGGTTCAGCCTGTACCTCAGGGTCCCTGGAGCCTTCCCACGTCTTGCGGGCGATGGGTGTTCCCTTCACCGCCGCGCACGGGTCCATCAGGTTCAGCCTGAGCTACTATAATACTGAAGAAGAGATTGATTTTGTGCTGACTGAGGTGCCGCCGATCATTCAAAAACTGCGGGCTATTTCTCCGTTTTGGAAACCGGGAACGACCCAGTCTGCGGCGGCGTGTTCATGATCGGTATTTCCACGGCCTGGCGGGCCATGGGGGCGACCAGCGGAGAAGGGCTTTTGACGGCCATGGATGAATCGGGTGTCGAAGCCTTGGAACTGGAATACCGCATCTCTTCACCGGTGTTCAACCAATTGGTTCCGTTGCTGAGGACGTCTCATCGTCCGATCACCAGCATTCACAATTTTTGCCCCACCCCTCCGGACGTCCCTCCGGAGAAGGCTTCCGGAGATTTATTCTCCCTCGCCAGCCTGGATCAGGACGTCCGGAAGGAAGCCATCAAGTGGACCACCCGCACCCTGGAGAAGGCTAACGATCTGGAAGTGGAAGTGGTGGTGCTGCACCTGGGGCAGGTGGACATGGACACAAATTTGCCGGAAGTCCGGACGGCCGTTTTCAATAAGGAAATTACCATAGAAGAAGCCCGGCTCAGGCTAGCCGGACCTGTTCCGGAACGTCAGGCTAAGGTTCCCAAACACCTGGATGCCGTCCTGTTTAGTCTGGATCGGCTGGTCAACGCCGCGACCAGGCTGCACGTCCAACTTGGCCTCGAAAACAGAAATCACCTTAGGAACATCCCAACTTATGAGGAACTTGATCTAATCTTGCAGACCTTCGCCGGCGCTCCTCTGGGGTATTGGCACGATATCGGCCACGCTCAAGTGGGGGAGTTGATCGGTGGTCCTTCTCAACTGGAGACACTTGAGAAATACAAAGGCCGTACCCTGGGCCTCCACTTGCACGACACCGAAGGATTCCGGGATCATTTGGCTCCAGGCTGCGGGGAAGTGAATTTCGAGGGGTTGGCCAAACACCTGAAGGACATCCCCCGTCGGGTGATAGAGGTGAGTCGGAGAGTGACGGCTGAGGAGGTCCGCCAGGGAGTCCAACTGCTGCAGCGGATTGGATTATGAGTCTCTGGCTACTTGTTGCTTGTTTCTGGGTGCTTGTTAGTTGTTTCTTGTTGCTGGTTGTCTCGAACGAATAACCGGCAACGGGCAACGAGTAACCAGCAACCGAAGGAGAGGTGCCTCACATGTCCTTGCCGGATTCTGACGAACAAAGAAAATTTCACCCCTGGGGATTGGTCATTATGGGGTCGATTATTTTGTCTTTGATCTGCGTCGGTCTGCTGTTATTCTTGCGTATGGAGGTGACCCCGTTGGTCGAAAAAATGGCTTCCCTGGACCAGCAGGCCATGCAACTGACCCATGGGATGGACAGACAGATGGCTCAGCTCGGCCATGACCGGATTCTAATCGAAGAAGCCCGAAAGCTATTAGACAAAAGTCAGTCCGTTATTCAAGATTACATCGTTGAGAACATCAAGAATAAAGGGATGGTTCGGCTGAACGACAAAGACATGCAAAGAATTGACGAAACCTTTCTTGTCGCTCAATTGACGGCCACCGCCCAGGGGACTGGAATCAAACTGTCAGGTCTGGTCATCAATTCCAGCCGGCTGGATTATCGGGCCGTTAAGTTTTTGGTAAGTGTCTCGTCCCAGTCAACCGAGATATATTTAGGCGAACTGGCGGCCGGCGGCACCGCGAATTTTGATGTCAGCCTGCCCAATTTATCCCCATCAACCACCAAGTCTGCCAGAGTGACCTACCTCACCGGAGGGGTTTATCTGGGTGGCGGCCAGGTAGTCAGTCGCAAGGGGGAACCGGGCGAAGCCGGTAGGTGAGCTAGTGCCGGATGATAAACCTCGTTGACTCAAACCAGACCTTCTTGACTCCAACTTAGTGGCACCCAAAACGTAATCTTACATTCCCCCTACATTATAATAATCACAACGACGACGGAGTAGAAATTCTCTCCCGTCTGTTTAGATATGATCGGTGCCGTTATATTTGACGCCTTCAACAATCTGTCTTGTTGTCTACTCATTTTGGCCGGAAAACAAAATAACGAGCAACCAGCAACATGAAACCCGCAACCCGCAACGCGCAACACGCAACCCGTACCGGAGAGTCCTCCTTGGCAAAGTCTGGGACCATATCTGTGACAGCGGTCTGGTTGGGAATGATCATTCTGCTTGGGTGCCTGACCGGAGTCACCCCGGCCCAGTCCCTGCTACCGGAGGAAGGGACACCAGGGGACCACGTTTTTGATATACAGGCCGCCGGCCTGAAGCGTCAGTACATCGTTCACGTGCCGGCAGGATACGATGGGCAGACGTCCGTGCCCGTGGTCATGATGTTCCACGGCGCAGGCGGCATGGCGCAGACGTCCATGTTGGAGACCGGTTTGGCCGGCAAGGCCGACAAAGAGACATTCCTGGCCGTGTTTCCGGAAGGCTCTCGTCCTAAGGCGTCAATACGGCCCCGCTTTCTGGGCAATCCCCAAACCTGGAATGATGGCTCGAATCGGTCCAATGTCGGGGCCACCCAAAGAAAAGTTGATGATGTCGGTTTCGTCAACGCTCTAATTGACGATTTGATCAGTCGTTTTCGCGTGGATGAGCATCGCATTTACGCCACCGGGTTTTCCAATGGGGCCTCGATGGTTTTTCGCCTGGGCCGCCAACTTTCCAGACGCCTGGCCGCAATCGCCCCCGTGGCTGGGAGTGACTGGTTAGGGTCGACAAAGATCGACCGGCCCATTTCTCTCCTCTATATCACCGGCACTGCGGACCCGCTCAACCCGATCAATGGTGGGGACATGGTCTTGGGGTGGCGGGTGATCGGTCATAAACCACCGGTCCGGGAACAGATCCAAAGATGGGTGGAGATGCTCGGTTGCCCGCCTGCACCTAAAGTCATTTACGACCGAGATGGGGTCAAAGGGGTGGCCTACAGTCCGGGCAACGCCGGCTCGGAAGTCGTCTGGTACACCATTGAGCGGATGGGGCATGTTTGGCCGGGAGGGATCCACTTCCTGCCGGAGAAACTGATCGGAAAGCCGTCCGACAAGATCAAGGCCAACGAGGTGATCTGGGAGTTTTTCCGGAAGCACCCCAAATAACTTTTGCCTTCTCAACCGGTCGGAAATGTGCTAAAGGCACCCCCACAGGTGTTCTTTTCGGCCCGTTATCGATATTCAAAATAAGAGGAAATTGCTTATGGCCCAAAATATTACTCAAAAAATACTCTCGGCCCATTTGGTCGAGGGGCAATTGGAAACCGGTCAGGAAATCGGCATAAAGATCGACCAGACCCTGACTCAAGACGCCACTGGCACCATGGCCTATCTGGAATTTGAAACTCTGGGCCTCGATCGGGTCAAGACCGAGGTATCGGTTAGTTACGTGGATCACAATCTTCTGCAGGCCGACTTCAAGAATGCCGATGACCATCGTTTCCTCCAATCCTGCGCGGCTCGGTTCGGGCTGTATTTCTCCCGCCCGGGGAATGGGATTTCCCATCAGGTCCATCTGGAGCGTTTCGGTGTCCCAGGAAAAACCCTGTTGGGATCGGACAGCCACACCCCAGCCGGGGGCGGCTTGGGCATGCTGGCCATCGGGGCCGGCGGGATGGATGTGGCCCTGGCCATGGCCGGGTATCCATTTTTCTTGAGCACGCCTGCCGTCCTGGGAGTGAATTTAACCGGTCGGCTACCCCGCTGGTCCTCGGCCAAGGATGTCATTTTGGAGATTCTGCGCCGACTGTCGGTCAAAGGTGGCGTGGGTAAGGTTTTAGAATATTTTGGGCCCGGCGTGGCCACCCTGTCCGTTACCGACCGGGCCGTGATCACCCACATGGGGGCGGAGCTGGGCGCCACATCGTCGGTTTTTCCATCGGATGAAGAGACCCGGCGATTCCTTACCGCCCAGTCGCGGCCGGGGGATTGGCGTCTGCTGGTGGCTGATCCAGGGGCTGGTTACGATGCGGTCATGGAAATTGACTTGACTCAGATCGAGCCCATGATCGCCTGCCCCTCGTCACCGGATAACGTCAAGAAAGTGTCAGAAGTGGCTGGGACTCCCGTAACCCAGGTGATTGTCGGTTCTTCCGGCAATTCTTCTTTCCGGGACCTGATGATGGTGGCCAAGATCATGGCCGGCCGACAGGTCCATCCGAATGTCAGTCTGGACATCAATCCCGGCAGCCGGCAGGCCTTGGAAAACGTGACTATCCACGACGGGTTGAAGGACCTGATCGGGTCCGGCGCCCGGATCCATCAATCGGGTTGCCTCGGCTGCATCGGTATGGGCCAGGCCCCGCCCACCGGAGGGGTATCGGTCCGGACCTTCCCCCGGAACTTTCCCGGCCGGAGCGGGACAGTCAATGATTTAGTCTACTTATCCAGCCCGGAAACGGCGGCTGCGGCGGCGGTGTTTGGTAAGATCACTTCGCCCACGGAATTAGGCGATTACCCGGTAGTGACCGAGCCGGAAAAATTTATTATCAATAATAACCTGCTCATCCCGCCGACGGATAATAACCGGGAGGTGGAGATCGTCCGGGGACCCAATATCAAGCCGTTCCCGGTCTTCGAGGCGGTCCCGGATGAGTTGACCCTGACGGTGCTGACCAAGGTGGGCGACAATATCACCACTGACCACATTATGCCGGCCGGGAGCGCCATCCTGCCTTTACGGAGCAATATTCCGGCCATCAGTGAGTTCGTCTTTCGGGATGCCGCCCCCGGATTTGCCGCCCGAGCCAAGGCCACGGGTGACGGTCTGGTTATTGGGGGCGAAAACTACGGCCAGGGGTCGTCGCGGGAACACGCGGCCATCGCCCCCCGGTATCTGGGGGTGCGGGCCAAGGTGGTCAAGAGCTTTGCCCGGATCCATCTGGCCAATTTGTGCAACATGGGAATCCTGCCCTTTACCTTTGCCGATCCAGGGCAGTACGACCTGATCCAGGAAGGCGACAAAATTATTTTTCGGGGACTGCATGATTTTCTGAAGTCCGACGCGGTGGATTTCACGGCCAGGCTAGAAGGTAAGTCCGGATCACAGCAGCTTTCGCTCCGCCTGGCCGCCACCGGCCGGGATCGGGGGATGCTGTTAGCCGGCGGCTTGCTAAACCTGGCCCGAACACAGGCCCGGAAATGAAAATTGTGACCCAGAATTTCAAGAATGGACAGGTCAGATTAATCGACGCGCCGCCGCCCCAGCTCCAACCGGGCGGTGTGCTCGTCCGGACCAGGGCCTCCCTGATCAGCGTGGGCACGGACCGGTCCATGATCCACCTGTCCCAAAAGACTTCCCTGCAAAAAGCCAAGGAACGGCCGGACCTGGTCAAGCGGGTCATTGGCAAAATCAAGACGGACGGCCTGATGAACACTTATCGGGCCGTCAAGAATATCATGGAAGCCCCGCTGCCACTGGGTTACTCCCTGGCCGGGGAGGTGTCCGGCGTGGGGGCCGGGGCCGAGCTGTTTCAGGTGGGAGATCGGGTGGCTTGCGCGGGGGCCGGGTACGCCAATCATGCCGAGCAGGTCTGGGTCCCTAAGAATTTAGTCGTGCCGGCGCCCGACACCCTATCCTGGGATGAAGCCTCCTTCGTCACGCTGGGCGCGATCGCCGTGCACGGGGTGCGTCAGGCGGAGGTCCAATTCGGGGCCACCGTGGCCATTATCGGGTTGGGCCTGGTCGGGCAACTGGCCGCCCGGATCTGCCTGGCCGCTGGTTACCGGGTGGTGGGGGTGGATATTGATCCGGCCCGGAATGAACTAGCCCGATTGAGCGGGGTCCTGGCCGCGTCCGAACCCTCGGAAGAGGTGGTTCACCAGGTGCTAACCATTTCCCGGGGCATCGGGGCCGACGCCGTAATTGTCTGCGCCGCGGCTAAAGACAGCAGCGATACCTTAAAGTTGGCCGCGGACCTGGTCAAAGACCGGGGTCGGGTGGTCGTGGTGGGTGATGTGGGCATGGACATTCCCCGCCGCGAATACTACGCCAAGGAAATAGAAGTCCGCCTGTCCCGGTCGTACGGTCCGGGACGGTATGATCCTGATTACGAAGAAAAGGGCCGGGGTTACCCGCCGGGATATGTCCGGTGGACCGAGACCGAGAATATGTCTTCCTTTCTGGACCTGGTGGCGGCCGGCCGCATCCGCCTGGATGATCTGATATCCCACAGCTTTCCCATTGATCAGGCCGAGGTGGCCTACGGGCTGGTCACCGGACAATCGGCCGAGCCGGTGTTAGGCGTAGTCCTGACCTATCCGGAGGAGCCGGATCTCCGCCCCAGACGAGACATCAACCTCGGCTCCCGCCCGGCCGCGGCGTCCCCAGGCCGGATCAACCTGGGTCTGATCGGGGCCGGGGCCTTTGCCAAGGGCGTCCTGCTCCCGGCTTTTATGGCCCAGCGTGAGGTTTCCCTGACCGGAGTGGCCGCGGCCAAAGGATATACGGCCCAGGTGGTGGCGGAAAGATATCAGGCCGAGTTCAGCGCGTCGGAAGCTGAGACCGTCCTGGCTGACCCTCAAATCACCGCGGTGGCCATCGCCACCCGGCACGACTCCCATGCCGCCCTGGCGATTCAGGCCTTAAACCGGGGCAAGCACGTCTTCCTGGAGAAACCGCTGTGTATTCATGAAGAGGAATTGTCGGCCGTGATGACCGCGGTGGCGGCTCACCCCGAACTGGTCCTGATGGTGGGATTCAATCGCCGGTTCAGCCCCCTGGCCGGGCAATTAAAGGCCCATTTCGCGCCCCGGTCGGCCCCCCTGGCCCTGATCTACCGGGTCAATGCCGGCCGCATTCCATTGGGCGACAAATCGAGCTGGGTCCATGATCCGGATCTGGGCGGTGGCCGGATTATCGGCGAGGTGTGCCATTTCGTGGATCTGCTGCTCTTTCTCACCGGGGCCCGGCCAGTCTGGGTTCAGGCTACCTCCGCAGCCCAGGGCCGGCAGACTCAGGCCACCAATGACGTGGTCACCTTGACCATCGCCTTGGATGACGGCTCCCTGGGCACCATCCACTATTTCGCCAATGGCAGCCGGGCCTATCCCAAGGAACGGGTGGAGGTCTTCGGCCAGGACAAGACGGCTGTCTTAGACAACTTCCGAACTCTGGAACTGGCTTCGGGCCAGGGCACGCGCAAGATCAAGAGAATGAATCAACAGAAAGGCTTTGAGGAAGAAGTCGCGGCTTTCATCCAGGGCATCCGGGAAAACACCTACCCCATCCCCTGGCCAGATCTCATGGACACCACCCTGGTCACCTTCCGAGCGTTAGATTCGTTGAGGACGGGGTTACCGGTAAAGGTGGGGTGAGGGTCGGTTGGCGTCGGGCCATTGGACTATCAGGCGCAAGAGGTTGCACCAGCCCTTTCTTTATTGTTGACTAATCTGAACACAACATATAGAATAAACAAGTAATAATACTGCGTCGGAAGTGTCCAGGAATCTATATCGGCGATGATTTACTCATTGGAATAGCACTTGGGGAAATCAAGCTTCGAGGTTTGCATTGACAACAAACCATCATGACAGGTTTTTCAAGAAGATGTTTTCGGGCCAAGACCTGGCCAGGGATTTTTTCGCCAATTACTTGCCTGAGTCCGTTCTGGGTCAACTTGACCTAAGCACCCTTGCGACCACAACAGATTCCTTTGTGGATGACCAATTAAGGGCTCATTTTTCGGACCTTGTTTACCGGGTGAACATAAAGCAGTCCCAGCCGGCATATGTCTGTATCTTGTTGGAGCATAAGAGCCATCAGGACAGGCGGGTGACGCTTCAACTCTTGAGATACATGATTCAAATGTGGGCCTATATCGATTCCCAACAGCCGACTTCGGAATATTTACCCGTTATCATTCCATTGGTCTTCTATCATGGGACCACCACCTGGGAGGGATCAACCAGGTTTAAGTCATTATTTGACGCGACGGCTGAATTAAGACAATATCTTCCTGATTTCACTTATCTTCTTTTGGACTTATCAACTTTGGCGGATGAGGATATCAAAGGAGATGTCAAGACTAAAATTACCTTGCTCCTCCAGAAGCATATCCACGATCCTAAATTAGTTTCCCAATTAGCTGACATAGCTACTCTTTACCACGAAATACCACCAGGTCCCGATCAGATTGAATTTCTTAAAGTTGTTGCTCAGTATTTGATTTTCACCGATAAATTAACAAAGGAAGAGATAAAGGTCTTTTTGGACCGGGCTACTTCAGGTAAAGGAGATGAAATTATGCCCACCGTCGTAGAAGAATTTATCGAAGAAGGATACCAGAAGGGCGCCTTGGTTAAGGCGCGGGAAGATATTCTTGATGGCATTGAAATTCGATTCGGCCAGGTTCCCAATGAAGTTACTGAATCTATAAGTGGGTTATCTGATACCATGGTATTGAAATCACTGCTTAGGCAGGCTTTTGTATCAAAGAATCTAGATGAATTCATTCAGGCGCTCAGAAAATCCAAGAACTAACCATCATCCTCTGGCCCCGGCCCGGTTCCAGACAGCGGTGGTCGCCTTCCGATCCCTGGATTCGTTGAGGACGGGCTTACCGGATGAGCGTCTTTGAATGAATGCTGGAGGAGCTGGAACCATGCAAACATTAAAACAAGAGGCAATTGATGTGATTTCAAAAATGTCTGAGCAAGTTGACATTGATGAAATCATGTATCGCCTATACGCCATCGACAAGATCAGAAAAGGCAGAGAAGCGGCTAATAGAGGAGACGTGACGTCCATTGAGGATTTGAAGAAAGAAATCGAAAAATGGTAACATCCCCGATTGACTCTGACCTCCGGTTTACCGTCTGGCCGGGGCGGCGGCGGGGAATTCGACCTTGTCGTAGATTTCTTGCAGCGGCAGGCGGCAATCGATGGAATCCAGGGAAATTGTTCCGGTCAAATCATCAACCTCCGACATAACCCATTGTGTGCCCTGACGGACAAAGTGCTCCACCCGGGCTTGATCCTGGGCGATGATGACATACTCCTGGAGCGAAGGAAGGCGGCGGTATAGGGCAAACTTTCCACCTCGATCGTAGGCTTCGGTAGAGTCGGACAATACTTCCATAATCACCGTGGGGTTAAGTAACGTGTCCAGGTGATCATCTTCAAAAAGAGGTTCCCCGCAGACAGCCGCCGCATCCGGGTAAGTGTACAAACCCGTGGCGCTGACCTTGACCCGCATGTCATTGACGTATATGGCGCACTCCCGCCCTCGAAACTGGGTGCTCAGTTCGCGGGCAATATTAACCGTGATTTGATTGTGTTGGCGGCCGGCTCCGGCCAGGGCAAAAATCTGACCGTTGAAATATTCACTCTTGTGTCCGGCGGCGCGCTCCAAGGCCAGGTATTCCTCCGGGGTGACTACTGATTGGGCTAATGGTTCCATCGCTTCCCTTTCCTGGCAAACCGTGAATTTAGATTTGGCCCTTCTCTCAAGCTAACGCCTCGCCTCCCATACTGAAGCGAACGAGCTTTTGCAAAGCGCCCGTTCATCATGAGGAAGAAATCAATCCGCAGATGGCGCAGATTAACGCAGATGAGCGTTTTGTATTTTCTAATCTATACAATCTGGGAATAAAATCAAGGGCGGACTCATCTAACTCAGGTTATCCCGGCCAAGACACTTGATGAATTCGTTCAGGCGCTCAGGAAATCCAAGAACTAATCTCCTCCAATCCCCGACCTCGGCTCCAGGGGACAGGGGTGGTCACCTTCCGAGTGTTAGATTCGTTGAGGACGGGGTTACCGGTCAAGGTGGGGTGAGGGTTTGGCTGCCGATTTGTCATTTTGAATTTGAGGTGTTTTGGCAGGAAATAATCCTCAGGGGTGTGTATGTCAAGGTTCAGCAGCGTGCGAAGTTGCTGCCACGAATTTTCGAGATGGCGTCAGAAAATGCGCCCGATGTGGTCGCAGGTCCGCCCTCACCCCCAAAGTTGGACTACGAATATCCTAAATCATCAATGTTTGCCGTTAAACTCATCATGCAACTTGGATAGCTCATCTATGCTGCTACGCAACATGGCTATGGCACATTCAATACAATACCCATTCCACCCCAATCCTTCCCTAACCTCCAGAAGCAAATCTCCCTTTTCGATCGGATGTCTCTTGGGATCATGGTAACACTTTCGCTTCCTGCCAGCGCGAGCAGGCCTGCACGAAATCATCAGCTTTTTTAAAGGGGGCAAGGTTAGGACTCCTTGTTGGTCTCTGTCTGAAGCTGGACCACAGCTGCGTCTACGGCCTCATCTATTTCATCATGAGCCTTCTTAAGCTCGTCAATTGAAAGAGAATTTCTATCTTTAGGGTCGATGTGAAGGCGACTATTGACCTCAAGGTTCAGGAGGATGATTGCAGATCCAAGATTGTTCTTTGCCCTAATCCTGGGGAATCTTCGTGGAAGCTCAACTCCCACTGGAGAGAGCCCGAGCTCGGTCAGGACCTCCTTGGCTGCAGATCGCACGCGTTCATTTAAACGACGTTTTGCCTGTTGCCTTTCCTTTTGGTGGTGTATCGGTTGAGGTACAAATGGTTTTACTGTTTCATATTGTGGTAAGGGCGAATTCAATTCTTTTTTGATCATATCACGAAGGCCGGGTGCATCAGGATCAACGCCACGAAGTTCAAGAGCTGTCATGACTTCATCAACTTGTGCTTCGCGATCCTCAAGTGTAAGATAGCTTTTTTGGGTTACACGCGAGATAGTTTCTTTCACTACTTCCATAGAGGGTCTAAACCTCCTGCGTTTGGTTTCGCCACCTTCCGCTGTGCCATCAAACTCCCGAGTACCGTTAGCAATTTCTTGATAGATCGCCTGATCATCTTCATCCAATTGCTTGAGTTCATCCCACCACCTGTCGACGTTTAGACCAACATGAGAGACTATATAGGCACGGTTATCTGGATTATTAGGGCTATCTTGCTTAATTACACGCATAACCCGGCCTATAAACTGCACGTATGGTACAACATGCCGAAATGGTCTGAAAATTGCCGCCACACTCAGGTTGGGATAGTCCGCACCTTCCCCAAGCATCGCCACCTGGACGACAGCATCGATCCTTCCAGCCTCAAGTTGGAAGCGGACGTCCTCTTGATCTTCGTTTGTCATGTCGCTGTGCAGCACAGCAGCACTCCGGCCACGTTCTTCATATAGTGATCTTATCTGGTTAGCATGGTCAATTGAACAAGCAGCGGCAATGATTTGATGTTTGGCTTCTCCTCCCTCACGCAATTCTAGCATGCTCTCGATAGATGCGTCGACGATATGCTCGTTACATTCCCGAGAGAGTGCAACACCCTTACTGTACCATGTTTCCTCGCGGAGTTTTATTACTTCCTCTATTGAGTGTTGTTGCTGTTGACCCCTGTAAGTAAAATAAAGTGCGGCTGGCTCCAATCTGCGAGAAGCAATATTTTTAATAAATCCGTCTGTTATGGCTCGTGCAACCGGATACCTATATATTCTATCCCCTTCTACCTTTTTGCCATCAGATCGAAGTGGAGTAGCAGTAAAACTTGCGACCCTTGCTTCTGAGAATTGTGACAGTATTGTTTGCCATGTGTTGGCTTCAGCATGGTGCCCCTCGTCCAGCAGAATCAGATCGAAATAGTCTGGAAAGAATTTTTCAAGCCAACTCTGTCTCTTCGACGTAAATTGCTGAATGTTGGTTACAAGGATATTTGCATGGTCGCAATCGTCCACATTTGCATTTGAGT
The DNA here is from genome assembly GCA_015233625.1 of Deltaproteobacteria bacterium. Taxonomy (GTDB): domain Bacteria; phylum Desulfobacterota; class JADFXK01; order JADFXK01; family JADFXK01; genus JADFXK01. The sequence continues at coordinate 34,490 of JADFXK010000002.1, forward strand.
CCAGCTCAGCCGTTTTGGGGTATGTACCATTGGTAAAAACGCCAGTCTTCTTCCAAAAGTTTTCTGGATTCGTGAAATCAAGATTTTTTACCAGGTTGCGCCTGATTTCGAGATTTGGAGCTACAACTAGAACACGGCCTCTCGAAACTCCAAAAGGAATAACAGACATTGCACCAGTCTTCCCGCAACCGACTGGTAATTGGATTAGAGCTCGGCGTTTGCCACCTTCAAAATATTTAAGAGCCGCTTCGTACGCTCCTTTTTGTGGGAGGCGAAGAGAGTCATTATCCAAGATATTGACTTTTGCCTTCATGAACAGATTTAGATCGATATTGGAAGCCCCGATACGAGCCAGTTCATTGTTAACCCAATTACTTGTCTGAATGCGATCAGCCAGTTGAATCACCCTTTCATATACACGTCGGCTTTCCACCTTGCGCTGTGCGTCTACGAGGCAACTGGCCTGGCTGATTAAGTTGATGATAGCTTGCTCTTTTTTACCATCTGAAAGCAGCAGATGAGCTATTTGGGCTTCGTAGGATGCCACGGCTTCCGCGAGTTTGCGAATCTTCGTTTTGCTCGCTCTGCTACGCTTGAGGTTCTCTAAGTCTACTAGCAGCGCGCTTTTCTCGGCCTTGAGTTCATTCAGGACTTGCGATGTCATTGCTACCCTCATAGTACCACAAGTATGATGCCGCCTCTGAATAGTTCGCGACGCAGACATAACCAGCTTTTCCAAAAGGATTTGCCTGCAACTGCTTGGCCTTATCATCACGCAAAGAAGAGAGACTGCCGTTGACTTGTCCACTTACTTCAAGCAGGAGTTCTTTGTCACCGAGCCAATAGTCAGCCCGCTCGCCTCTTCGGGCTACTTCAGTTATTTCAAGATGCGGAAGTTCTGCGACCAGGATGCATGCGAGCCCTAGGGTGGCAAATTCAGTCAATGTAGGGCCTTGATATGTATTGATGCACAACTTGTAGTCTTCTTCGAGACCACTCCATCGTAGCATTACTTCGGACTCTTGGCATTTAGCTTCTGCGTTCATGCTTCTGTAATTGATGCTAACCTCGGTTGATCCATCACAGTAAGATTCTCTTCCTTGAAGCCTACTGACTAGAGGAGAACGCCAATCCTGCGCCCGAATCTTTGGATGAAGTTCCTGGATTCTCTCAACATCATAAAGAGTTTTGGCCATATTCCGTTCTCCTATGGTCCATTTGATTCAATCAACATCTATTCTCCATACAAACACATCGATTGTATTTGCAGTCTAACGGCAGGCCTAAGTGGCACAAAACCACGCGGCCAATTATGCGTTAGTGGATAAGCCATCTTTCAGCGTTTTTCCCCTACCTATCTTTGATGTCTGTCTCAGAGTGTTTTGTCACGGCCCTTTAACCTACCGGCACAATAAGTCTCAACGAAGACCCCAAAGTCCATCAACGAAGCTACGAATACCGGCCGGTCCACGATTGGAACATCGGCCCAGATCACCACGCTTCTTATGCTTCTCGTGCGAGACCCACGGCAACGCCGGTGGCCCCATCAATTTCTACGGTCACGATTGCTCTGTGTATACTCATTTTCGCAGAAATCGAAAAAGTAGCTGCTGATTATTTCTAATGCACTATACCTTGCTCTATCCTGAATCGCAAGTATTTTTTGCAATTGCCCCCATAAATCAGCATGACACTATTTGTTTGGTGAACTAACATGACGTAATAGTTTACTAAAGTATAGTCATTTGACCGCCACACCCGCCTCAGCTTAATCCTCCTGATCCCCCTGTATCAGCTTTCTGGTGATGTCCATGAATGCCTTTAAGGATGGAGACAGCCACTTTTCCTGATACCGGATCATCAAAATGGCCACCTCGATCCGGCCTTCCACCCAGGGCAGAGCGAGCAGCCTGCATTGGGCCAGGTCATCGGCCACCGCCACTTCCGGCAGGATGGTCAGGCCCACTCCGGCCATGACGCTCCGTTTCATCGCTTCCACGCTGTAAAACTCCAGGCTGTGGTCATGGGCTACCCCCGCCTGGTCCAGCATCTTCTCAAATATCCGCCTGTAACTACAATCCACCCTCGAAAAAAGAAAGGTCTTGCCGGCCAGGTCCGCTGTCTGGACGACTGGTTTCAAGGCCAATGGGCAGTCCGGGCCGGCGACCAGGACCAGGTGCTCGCAGCCCAGCGATTCCACCACCAGATCCGCGGCCTGGATGGACTCGGTCAGCAGGAAGGCCAGATCGGTCAGACCCTTGCGGAGGTCATTGGCCAGGGCCTCGTGGGTGCAGGTGATGAAATTTAGTTGCACGTTGGGAAAACGGGAGTGGAATTCCCTGATTACCGGGGGCAATCGGTGCACGCCGAAGCTCTCCGGAATTCTTATGGTTAAGGAGCCTTGAGGCTGACTTGACCCTGACATTTCCGCCAGGGTTTCATCCACCAGGTTGACTATCTTCTCCGCATGATTCAACAACCGCAGGCCAGCTTCGGTCAGGATCACCCGCCGGCCCAGCCGATCAAACAGCGGCACGCCCAGCTCTTCCTCCAGGGATTGAATCTGCGCCGAAATACTGGACTGGGCATAGTGCAACTGCTCCGCCGCCCGGTTGAAGTTCAATAGCCGGGCCACTGTCCTGAATGTCCTGAGCTGTCGGATGTCCATTTATTCTCCTTCGATCATTGATTACGATTGACATGGTCAAAACTAATCGTTTGACACGATATATAATATTTAGTTATTATACGTACCGATAGTACGGACTGCAACCTAAAATTGAAGGAGATGGAAAGATGAACAGACCAGGGATTGAATCTGGGCCGAAATACCAGGTTGGACATAGGGCAACTGCTCCGCCGCTCGGTTGAAGTTCAATAGCCGGGCCACTGTCCTGAATGTCCTGAGTTGTCGGATGTCAGGTTCTTCTCCTTCGATCACTATTTTCGATTGACCCGATCAGAACTAATCGTTTGACACGATAGTTGATGTCCAGTTATTATATATACAGATAGAGCGCAGTGCAACCTAAAACTAAAGGAGATTGAAAAATGAACAGAACAGAGAAGACCATCCAATTGTTACAAATAGGGTCGAATTGCTCGCAAGCCATATTGGCTGTCTTTGGTGAGCCACACGGGGTGGACGTTGACCTGGCTGACCGACTGGGGCGGCCGCTGGGCGCCGGACTGGGGCGGATGGGGCAGGTGTGCGGGGCGGTATCCAGTGCCATTGTGGTCCTGGGCCTGGCGCAGAAAAATGGGCTGGATGAAGCGGAAGCCAGAAACGACCTGGCCCGGACGGCCCAAGAATTGGCGGCCCGGTTTAAGGGTTTGCACGGAACCATTATGTGCAAGGATCTGCTGGGCGCGGATATCAGCACTCAGTCCGGCATGGCCAGAATCAAGGAAGAGAAGCTCGTGCCCAAATTATGTCCGGTTTTTGTCCGGGATGCGGCGGACATCCTGTCGGAATTTCTACCGGAATAGATGAATCCGCAGATGGTACAGATGAACGCAGATAAAAGCGACCCACATACGCATGCGATCGATTGAACTGCCTCAAGGCAACACGCTCTAACCGGCCACCCTTGCTGATCTTTTGCCGGTCGAGGCTTGAATTCAATCGTGTGGTATTTTCTAATCTGTGCAAATCGGTTCAATCTGCGGATAAGACATGGCTAGCCCCAACCGTTGTCGTCTGGAAAGATATTGGAGTACCTGACGAATTGGTGCGGTGCGGCTATCATGTCTTTTACTGTCTCGCGCCATTTCAGATAATGGGCGGTCTCCTTATGCCGGGCCGGATCATCGGGTGTGCGATAAACCTCCACCAGGACGAAACGATGGGGGGCATCGGCCTGCTGGATGACATCAAATCGGGCTATCCCCGGTTCCAGCACGCTGTGGCCGGCGTTTTCCTTGGTCGCCGCCTTAAACGCCTCAATCTGATCGTCCTTGACCTGGACAAAAACGTGAACGATAAGCATGATCATCTCTCCTCTATTCGTGGTCGGCGCGGGCCATGATTTAATCCGCAGATTGCGCCGATTTGCGCAGATTAAAAGACAAAATGCTTGAATCCAAGCCTCGGTCGGCCAAAATTCATCAACTGATCGCATAGTCTGTGGGTCTCTTCCATCTGCGTCAATCTAAGTAATCTGCGGATGTATTTTTGTCTCCCGATTAATAAAACTCATCGGATTCAGGTTAGCTCAGGTTCACTTCTTCTCGTGCGGAGACGGTTGGCCATAAATGGTCAGCATCAACTCCGGCCCAACCAGGCTGAAAACCGGCTCCTTTCCGGAATGGGCCAAACTTTCGGACAGAATCTTTCTAACGCCTTCACCTCGGGCTTCGATATATGACGCCCCAGTCTCTTTGTTCTTCATTTTCGACATGAAGGACACCAAGAGCTGGTTTCTGGTATATTGTCGGTAGGGTAACGTTTCCAGGGTGATGGTATTGGGTAAACCGCCCGGACTCATCAGCTCCAGGCGGTCGTCATACATGAATAGCCTGATTTTGGATCCGGAAATAGAGTAATCCCGGTGCGCCACAGCATTCACCAGGGCTTCATAAACGGGCGAAAGAGAATATTGGGGATAATCCTTGCGCCCTATCTTCTTTGTCGCCGGCTTGAGCATAAATCGTTTGACAAAGGCTAAAGCCCCGTCAATCTGGTGATCGACCGGTCCCTCAATTTTTTCCTCATGAATCAGGTCATCCGAATCAGGATAGAACCCCCGATAGACCACTGACTGGATATAGGCTGAAGGCAAATGACGCTGCGGATTAAGGCCGAAGCTCAGCAGACCGGCCACAGTAGGCCTGATCAGCCCCTCCTCATCCTTAGTCATCGCCCTGGTGTTTATTAATAGATCCCTTAATGGAAGAGGGAAGGGGCCGAAGTAATTTCTTATGGCCGTGTCGTTCAAGTCGCTTTCGACAGCCGTCGGTACGGCCATTTCGTCGAAAGAATCTTTCCCGGCGGCTAGCTGACTCCTGATTTCTTCCGTGGTCTGGAACATAGTTGATCAAACCCCGTAACAACATAATCATATCATCTGGATGGTGTCTGTTATCCAACCTGGTCGAGCGGGAGACTTGATGGACATTGATCAGACGCAGGCCACAACGCCTGGGCCAGTCAGGACCGCCGGCTAAGAGCTTCGGCCATGACCTCCCAGAAGGCTCCGGAAAGGGACAGGTCGAGATGGAAAACCGGAATTTTGGCGGCGATGGCCAATGCCTGGTCCAAACGCCGGAGGCGGCGAAGTCGGAGCTGGTCGGCATTTAGGCCCCGGTCTCTAATATTGGACTGCTGGGCGATGGCGGCGGCTATTTCCGCGGCGGCCGGAGCGCGCAACATGGCTTCGGCCCGATCCACACCGGACTGGTACAAACAAAATATGGCGCCGAGCGGTAGAGATTGGGCCACATCCCAGCGTCCACCGGGGCCGCCGTCGAAAAAGTCGCTGAAGGTCGGCCAGGGATGGACGCGAAAGCCTTGCTCGGCGTCGGGCACCACCAGGGCGGCGTCGTCGGACCAGGAACGCCAGGGGGCCGGCAAGCGGCGACTGGCTGTGCTTTTGCCGGTACCACCGGGCCCGGCCAACAAAATACCCTGTCCCTGCCATTCCGCCAGGGCCGCATGTAGGAGCCAGACCCCTTGAGGTTCCAGGTGGCTGATCAGGCCGGCGGCGGCAAAGAGCATTTGGATGTAGACATCGGCACCGCCGTGGGGAAGGCGAACCACCATCTCTTCATCTGCTACGGGTGAGGGGTCGTGCGGTCCGCAAAGAAATATACGGCGAGTCCCGTTGGCCGCGGCGCCACGCTGCAAGGGTTGCCCGACCGCCTCTGCCAGGGTGGCCACGACCGGGCCGGTAGAGGCTCCTGCAATCATATTCGCTGCCTGGCATCCGGAAAGAGTAAGCGTAAAACCAAGGTCCATAACTTCATCCAGATTCAGGGAAACGGCTCCGCCGAACATCGCGCGTAGGAAATAGCGAGCGAGTCGGTCAGGGTTGTTTCTTCGATCTTTTTTATTCAAGGCGTCATTTTCGTTAGCTATAAAGTTGTATCGGCTTTGGTCCTGAAACCGGCAAAAGGCAGGATCAGGCCTGCGGCTAATCCGATAGAGACAGCAGTCCGGCTTCGACCAATTGCTCCAAATAGGCCCGGAGATGGTCGGCTAATTCCACCGGCGCGCTGCGGAACTGGCGGGATATGGCGGCCGGTAGATCGGCCATGCTACGCCGGCCGTCGATCAGACGCCACAGGGCCACACCGACGGGATTTATGCCGAAAGCGTCGGCCGTGTCCGGGTTATATAGCAGGGCCCAGTCGTCCAACTCTTCCCGCAGGACGACAACCGGATTGGCGATGGGATAGGACGTGTCGCTGATGTTCATATTGGCTCCGTTATAGTTTATCTGTCAAGTTTGGTGTTGATTCATAAAGTCGGCATAAGTCCAATTCCGCCCGGACAGCCCGGCGCTCCCGGGAACTGGTAACCAGCCGGGCCAGGGCTGCATAGGCGGAAGCTATCCTGTCCCGCGCCCGGCTCAGGTAGACCCGAGATAGGCCGGCCTGTTGCGGTTGCCGGAAGGCTTGCTCCATGACCTCCGGCTTAGGCATCAACAGCCGCCATAGGCGAACGGGCCAGGGCGCCTTACCCCGGCGGAAGTCATCCAGCAGTTTCACAATACTCCAGCCGTCGGTCGCGAACGGGTAAACTTCGCACATCAACCATTCCGCCTGCTCCACCGCCCACGCCAACTCGCGGTGCAGCCGAGCCCCAAATTCGGGCGGCAGGGGGGCCTCAGCCAGGTTTTGAGCCAGGACCAGGAACGTGCCGACCGCTTGATGGACGCCCCAGTCGCGCATCCGTTGGTCTAAAACCGTCCAGTCCGGAGGTCGATGCCGGATGCAGGCGGCGACATCGTAGAGTGTACTCAAGCCGACGTGGAAGCGGTGATGGTACCCGGCGTGGATACAAACATGGAGCAAGAAATCCTCGGGCGACAGCGTCCGGCAAGGCTGCCCCAGCAACCTGTCTAGCCGGGATCTGTGCCAGACGTCCTCCATGTCGATGGCCAGGCCGCTCTTGGGGGCTTCCAGGGCCCAGTGCACCTCGACCGCGGTATGCCCGTCTTTGAACAAAGGGGTGGTCCCGTCCTCAGTGTCCATGAAGTCGGTAAAGCCCGGCCCGGTCGGTGGCGGCGACCACCCTATCCCTCGCATGACATCCAGGGCGGTGAAGGTGTCTTCCTTGCGGACCAGCCAGTCGAGGTCGGACATCGGGCGGACCCACGAGTCCTTATAAGCGGCGTAGGCCAGGTAGGCGCCCTTTAAGGGGATTACGTCAATGTGGGCCTGGTGCAGGGCGTCCAGGATGGTCCTAATATCACCCTGCCGTCGCTGGTCTTCCGCTATACTGTAGAGGCTCGCCTGGCGTAAGGTTTGACGGGCCGCCTCCGGCACCAGATGTTGAAGTCGGTGCTGGACAATAGTCCGCCACAGTCGATAGGTCAGATTCTGCCGCCGGGTCCATTGGAGAAGTGCGTCCCAATCGCCGGCCTGGGCGCGGTCCAGCCGCTGGGTCAGGACATCGCATTGGTCAGGCATGATCGTCTCCTTTTAGGCCGGTGTTGGGAACCGGAGTCAGCAACTCGGTCGGGGTCAACTCCAACATCATGGGTTCCCGCAAGGTCGGGAACATACTGGTGCCGCGATAGACCATCCACGGAAAGGCTAAGTCGACAGGGGAGGTGAAGGGGTGCATGATAACGATCTCCGTATGGTGGAACGTAGCTAATTATACGACATAAGAGCGCTAGTGCCTGTTCTCCAACCTGGTCAGCCGGGAGACTTGATAGACATTGATTTGGCCCAGGCCGCGCACGGTGATGACTTCTTGTTCGGCGACCACGTTATCCTGAATCAGATCATAGGTCGGGGTGTCCACCAACATGAGCTGATCAGTCGCCTGGCTTTCCAATTTGGCGGCCAGGTTGACTGAATTTCCCAGGTAGGTGAATTCTCTTTTGATATAGTTTCCCAGGATAATTGCATAGATTTCACCAGTGCTGACGCCCATGCGGACCTGGATATCGGTATCGACGCCATAGACCTGGCGGAGTTTGCGGTTTTTGTGGATCAAAGCCCGATGGATATCCACTCCGGCTTTGATGGCGTTGAGGGCTACGGCCGGCACCGGCTGATTTCCGTGTTCAAATATGGCCATGAAACCATCGCCTAAGAATTTGTCGATGTAACCATCATGTTGATAAATGATTAAACACAGGCGGTCGATTAATTCATCGATCATTTTCACGGTCATATCTTCGTCCGAGCGTTTCATTAGCCCGCTGAAGCCGACGATATCGACAAAGATGGTGGAGGCGAATATCTTGGCCCGGTTCTTGGCCGCAGTAAAGGGATTGATGCTCCGGCCCAGCCGGTTTCTGATGAACATGGAGTCGTTGTAGACCAGATCTGAGGTCAGCAACTCCGCAGACAGGTATTTATCAATCACTCTGGCCGTATTAAAGGCCCGAATAATCACGCTGTTAATTCCGAGTATCATGCCCACTTTGGCCGATTGCCGGAGATACTCAAAGGCTTCCGTCTCCCGGTTGGTGGCGTAGTACATGGCTCCCATCTCGTACAGGATATCGGCCATAATTTGGTCTTGATCTTGCCCGCGCTCCCGGGCCACCCTGATGATGGCGTGAATTTTTTTCTCGGCCTGGTCATATTCATGCATGGTTTTGTGGATCTTGGCAGCCAGCAGTCCGGCACTAAGCCGGTCTAAGTGCATCCCTTCTTCACTGAATTTTTGCTCCAACTCCAGAGCATCGGCCAGGGCCTCTTCTAAGAGATTTGAGACAACGCGCCATTCCGCCTGTTCCAATCTGGCCTTTAGCAACCCTTTAGTATAATTAAGTTTAGAGAAAATATCCACTGCTTCATCGAGCCATCGGCCCACCGCTTGTTCCTTTAGGTCCATCAACCGATTGATCCGGGAAAAATTGACCAGGGAATAGGCGTAAATCATTGAAGAAGTGTCGTCGGCGTTTTTTAAGTATCTGGAGTACGAATCTTCTTTGTCTAAGGCGATATACTTTCTGGCCCGGCTGAACCGGTTGAGAGCCAGATTGGCGGTGCCCAGTAACGAATAAACTTCACCGGAAAACTTAGCCTGGGAGGGATGGGTCAAGGTCATATTCAGAGCTTGATTGAGGTAGAATTCCGCATCGAGGTAGTTTTTTTGGGCCAGATGGACGTACCCCAAAGATAGATATATCTTCAGTTTCCACCGGTCAAAAACGGGGTCATCGGTTGTCTCCAACGTCTCCAGGGCTTCATCCAGCAGTTCTTCGGCCCGGGGAAGGTAATTTGTCTTTTGCAAAATCAGGTTCTTGTACCATTTCGTAACTGCGGCTAGGAAGGGGTTATCCATGTATCCGGCCACCCCACGCTCAAACTCAGCCAGGGTTTTGAGAATTTGCTCGGTAGAACCGGAAATATCCAGGAAGTGAAAGGTATCCCCAATCTTCTTGATATCGTTTTCCAGAGAGTTAGAGTTTGGCATAATATCTCCGATCAGGTGCCCGGCATATCGGCGTCTAAACCGAAACGCACAACAAAATGAAGGGCATTCTGGATGATCACAAGAAAAATGTCAAGGGAAGGTTGGAAGAAATGACTTTTGAGGGAGTTGGCCGAGATAACGCTGAGGGGACTGGATGAGATGTCTGTTGGCGCGAAATTTGCTCTTCCTTATAAGTCATATTGCCAAACCCATAGAAAGGAGGCGGCCCATGCAAGTGAATCAGACGGCATCTGTTCGACCACCCGGGGTGCCCGCGGCACCGAAGGACAAACCCTCTGTCGAGTTTAAGGAGATACTGTCGTCCTCAGGCACATTGGAAGCGGCCCGCCAACTCCTTTCCACGACCAGACAGTCTCGGACCTTTGATCGTCTGGTCCGGCAGGATCCGGAAAAGGCCAAGCAGGTGGCCGCACTAGTCGTAGAGCGTCGCCAAATTAAGGACCGGATGCCCATCGACCAGGCGGCGCGGGTCGACTTCGATGCCTTGACTAACCGGTTAAAGCAATATCACATTAATCTCTATAATTTTTCTCAGATCAGAGGAGGTCCGCCTAATTCTATTCAGGCCAAATCTGCGGAGATGACACCGGCGGGTTCCCGCGGTATCAGCGAGACCGTCAAAAATCCGTCGTTAAGTCCACCTCGCTGCGTCAATCAGACTGCCAAAGATTCGTCGTTGGGTCAATCTCTTGTCGATGCGGCCAGAAGCAAACATTTGGGCAAGCCTCGGTCCTCGGAAAATTGTTATGAGCTTATGGCTAATCTCTTGGAGGATGTAGGCGTCAACTACTATGGCCCCACCGGAGTTTACAGCCATCTGGTCAATAAGGCCAAGCAGGAGGGCAAAGCCGGCAATGCCTATTTGACAGGTGAGGGCCTGACGGGCACTATTTGCGCTCCCCAAGACGTTAGTCGACTGATTATCTCCAAGGCTGACCTGAAGAATCCCGCCAAAGTGGTTGACTTGGTCTGGCAGAAACTGGAGCCGCAACTGAAAGAAGGAGATATTCTGTCGTTTTCATCGAAGAGATCCGGTCACACCGGGGTGGTTGGCCGCTATCAAGGAGAATGGTCCTACATAAATTCTGGTTACGCTGATCATCCGGTGCATTCCACGGCGAAATCTTCTCATCGGGTCGAGGAAGAAACCCTGAAGGATGAAGTGCTGGTCCACGTCAAGCGGGCTAGAAAGCATAACCAAGATTTGATGATCACCTTGGGGACGCCCAATCAAATCCAGGCCGCGCCTTATGCCAAGGGGAAAGTGTTAGCCAGGGCCGACAAAGGCGCCTCAGCGATGGAAGTCCGATAATCAGGTTTACCAATCGGTTATTTGGTATTATTGTCTGACATGGCCATGACGCACTCCGCAAACCCTCGGCGGGATGCTTTTTTTGAAATGTTGTCGGCCGATTCAGTTGGTCAGTCGATGCGGGCGGTGCACTGGGTGGACAGGCCAAGGGTATCAGCCAAACCGGCGTTGATTTCCAGGGCGTATTTGGCCGGAGCCGGAGATTGGTAGTTTGGGCAGGGGTCAGTCTTGCAGGGTGGGAGGTTGTGAAGAATGCCGACGACGCGCATATCCTGGGAAAAGAAAATAATATCGAGGGGAATCAGGGTGTTTTTCATCCAGAAGGTCAGCTCTTCATCTTCAGGATAGATAAAGAGCATCCCGGCGCCTTTAGCTAATTCTTTCCGAAACATCAGTCCTCTGACTTTTTTCTCCGGGGTATCCGCCGTTTCAGATAGAAATGCGGTGAGTTCTTTACCCGACTGGAAGAACCGGACGGTTCGTTTGCTGTCGCTCTGGCAAGCCGTGGGACAGAAAAATGAGGCCAGCAATAGTAGACAAAGGGTAATTTTTATCATGGCCACGAATAAGAGAAAGACCGCCCCGCCGGGGAATAGTTATCCTCGCCGGTCAGAAGCGGTCTCGTCATTCAAGCAGTTAGAAAGCAAACGCCTAGTCAGCTTTGGGATAGTCAGCCAGGGCACGTTGGCGTCGGGTGTTTCGGACGTTTTCCGGGGATTATTTCCCCGGTGGCGGATCTGATTTCCTAGGCTTTGGCTTCTTTAATGGCTTTGATTTCTTCTTTAAGCTGATCTACTTCTTCTTTATATTTCTTAAGTTCCTCTCCTGATTCGTAGCCGGCCGAATCGGCATCATCTTTGCGGAACTTGTCTTTGATTTCATCCAGGCCCAGGTACGTGGCTAACGCCCCGCCCAGTAATAAGGCTATCGGGATAGCTCCTTTTAATATGTCCAAAAAAGGTCCCCACCAGATGACCAGACCGATCAACCCTAAGACGACAGCTCCTCCCCCTCCAACTAAAGGCATCATGCGAATTCCCTCCTTAATGAAAAAAAATATTCAAACCTCTTAATATGCTTCTAATAACATATCACAGGAAAAGAAGCAAGAAAATTGGGCTGCATATCTTGAAAATATTTGGTTTCCGCTTGTCGCGGCCATTGGTTATAAGAAGAAGTGGTTGGGTGGAGACCAAAGCCGAAAAACGTTGCGAAACGATTTTTTTTGATTCGGTTGGGACTTTTTCGACGTTTTTCTCCGATGGCCTGGTCCGAGAGATGACCGGGTCTTGCTTTTTTCGGCAATCTCATCAATACTAAGATTCTTGCCCAGGTCTGCAGATGACCTTGAATCTGAAACAAAGGAGTTGATCTGATGCCTTTGGTGCTGCTTATTGCCCTGTGCGGAGCCCTCGGGTGCCTGGCCCGGTACTATGGTTCCGGATGGGTTTATAACCTTTTGGGAAGAGGGTTCCCCTATGGAACAATGGTGGTCAACGTCCTTGGGGCGTTTCTAATCGGCCTGATTATGGAGTTTAGTCTTCGGAGTAATCTGGTTCCGCCCGACCTCAGAACTGGAGTGACAGTAGGCTTTCTGGGTGGATTAACCACATTTTCTACTTTCAGTTATGAAACATTTAGGCTGATTGAGGCGGGACAGTGGCTGATCGCCTCTTTGAATGTCGTGATAAATGTTTTGGCCTGTCTCTTTTTTACCTGGTTAGGGATTACGGCTACCCGGTGGTTGTAAGGTCTGGTCGGACGCGTCCCGGCCGGCGGCCACGTCGGACCTGGGGCTGCCTGATGAAGGGAGAATGGGATGAAGGCAGTGTTGGTTTCAATCAGAGCACCGTATGCCGATTTGATCTTGCACGGACGGAAAACCGTAGAGTTGCGTCGCCGAGCGTTTTCGCGGCCGGTGGACCTGCTTTTTATCTACGTCCCCAGACCGATTCAACGGATCGCGGCCTACGCTCCAGTGCGGCAAATCGACAAGGATACGCCGGAGAATATCTGGCTCCGGTATCACCCAACGCTGGGGGTTAATCGGGATGAATACCTGGTCTACTTTACCGGGGCCGAATCAGCGGTGGCTATCGTTTTAGGGACGCCGGTAAACTTGCCGCGGCTGATTCCCTTGGCGGAATTGGGTTTAACCCCTCCCCAGAGCTATATATATCTGCGTGATAGCCAGACGGATTATCTGCTTGGTCAACTAAGGCCGCCATCGGATGAAAATCAGCTCCATATGGAATTCCACCCGAATGAACTCCTGCCTAAAGCTGTTGACATTGGGCCAAAAATGCGGGTATAAGATTGCATCGAGATAATCATCGGAGGAAAACGTCACCCATGAAGACTGTCACCACATTTTGTTGCCTGATGATCATATGGCTGTCCTGGTCGCTTTTTCCAGGATGTGCCTCTGATAAGCCGAAGGCTGACAAGAAGGATGGGCCGCCAAAGGGGGTACTGGCGGTGTCCAATATCTGCATCTCCGGTTTTGGGACCTATCAGGTGGACCCGCCCAGCGGATTATATCGGCCCGGCATATACAAGGTCAATCTGTTCTTTGTCCCTAACCCGGTTCGTGACGGCAACGGCCAGGTCAAGGTTGGCCAGGTCGAAAAGAAACGTCTGGTGGAGTCCACCACGGTAACGATCAAGGAAGGAGAAACCACCGAGGTTTCCTTTTATAAATGCTATTAAAGATGGGCTAGCCTCTGCCGGCTCGGACATTCGCCGACCCTTTGGGAAGACGTGGTGTATGTCTGCTGGTCAACTTGCTTGCTGTCGGGGATCTGCCGTGAATATCAACCCTAAAAAAATATTTATAACCAAATGGTTGTTTGCGGCCTTCGTTTTTATTACCTTTTCGCTACGGCTGAGTATTGAGTTCAACCTTGTCGCCGTATGTATATTCGCTTCCTTGGTACTTATTGATTTCCTGGCGGATATATTTCCCCACAAGAAAAAGCACCTCAATCTCCACCTCTGCTTCAAGCGCAACCATTCGTTGATCGCGACCAATTCCGTGCCTCCCAGTGACCCTTATCTCGAATCTGGTCAGGCAGGTCCAACCGAGCGCGATCCCGAGGAGAAATGACCAGGGCAAATCTGGAATCTGAACAAATGTAAGAGTTCTTATAATTCCTGGCCTGGCTCATAAGTCCAAATTGGACGCGGGTAGAAATGAATCCGCCGATTTAGCAGATGAACGCAGATGGAAGAGACCTACGGGCGGATGGAATAATCGGAATTGCGAGGAGACGGACTGGTAATAAGTTGTAGCCCCAGACAGGTGCAATAGCAATAAATAAAAAAGGCCGAATGAATCTTGATAACTTCAACCGACCTTTTTTTTTTGAATGGCGGAGGGAGAGGGATTCGAACCCCCGGACCTTTCAGTCAACGATTTTCAAGACCGTCTCCTTAAGCCGCTCGGACATCCCTCCAATCTCAGGACCATGACTTGTCATGCTGGCCCAAGATAACAAAATATTATACTTCATTTTGAATAAAAAGCAAGATATTTCTTGGTAAGAAGCAGGTCAACTGCATGAAATATTCATAGAACGACTAAGTCCAAATCTGTTTCTCGCAAAAGCCTATCTCTGGCGGGACCGCTCACCCCGATATCAACCGAATTGCTGGAACTTGACATCAGCGGGTGAATGCTTATTTTGTAACTATAACTATATGGAAACAAGAATTACGATCATCAAAAATTAACCTGCCCAGTTATGGGGCACGAGCCGGGTTATTGCGACCCCGGCTTTTTTTATGGAGGTAACTAATGAGTGGAGATAGCCTTACCACCCGGCCACACTGTGGCCCACCGGAATTTGACTTAAGTGCGGAAGCATTTGCCCGTCAGGATGAAAACGACGATTCCGTTTTCTATGCGACGGAACGATTCGTCAACCACCTTGACTCCCTGGCTCTGGACACCGTTGAGAGGGTGATTGGAGAGTTGGTTATTGAAGATGACCCCGTGATATTGGACTTGATGACGGGTGGGGATTCCCATATCCCGAGTCGGCTCAAGCCCGCCAGAGTCATCGGACTGGGGTTAAATGAAAAAGAGCTGTCGCAAAATAAGGCCCTGACTGAATTCGTCATCCATGATCTGAATAAATGTCCGACTCTTCCTTTTCTGGACAATACCTTTGACGCGGTTATAAACACAGTTTCGGTCGACTATCTCACCCAGCCGGTAGAGGTATTCACTGAAGTAGGCAGAATCCTGAAGCCTGGGGGGTTGTTTCTGATTATCTTCTCCAATCGAATGTTTATGCCCAAGGTAGTCAAGGTCTGGCGTGAGGCCCTGGAGGAGCGTCGGGTCGATATAGTTAAGTGGTGGCTGGCCCGGGCCCAGCAATTTGAGATGCCGGACGTTTTTGTTTCCAGAGGCAAACCAAGACCTGCGGATGACAAATACGCCGGGTTGGGCCTGCCCAGTGATCCCGTTTACGTCGTTTATACCGACAAAAAAGGAGCGGGGGATGCCAGGCGAGCCAGACCGGAGATTAACCTGGAATATGGTCGGCGATTAGGTCCGGAAGAACTCCAAAGACTCCAAAAGGAAATTAAGCATACTTTATCTTGCCCGCATTGCGGTCAAAAGATGCGGAAATGGGAGGTCCCGGATACCCCGTTTGGCTGTAACTGGGATCATGAGTTTATGTATATCTGCTTTAACGACGCCTGCCCCTATTTTGTGCGAGGCTGGGAAGTGATGGAGCAGAACGGGGTGGGAGGAAAATCGTATCGGCTGATGTGGCATCCAGCGCGGGATTATTGTGTTCCGGTGCCGGTGCCGTCGTTCCATGCCCTCAAAGAAAGCATTATCGACTAACCGCCATTGGGTTGTGCCCTTTTGATATTACTGCCTGGATCTCCTATGGCTGCTGACTGGAGGATCATCCGGAAAAGGTGGTGCTCCGGTCCAGACGCCAAGGAGATGGAAGGCGTCAGATAGCCTTGATCACTTCATCCACATGCCCATTGACTTTGACTTTGGTCCAGACTTTTTTGATGATGCCGTCAGGGCCAATTAAGTAGGTGGACCGAATAACTCCCAGAGATGTTTTGCCGAATTGTTTTTTCTCGCCCCAGACTTGATAGGCTTTAAGGACCTGGTGGTCGGGGTCGCTGAGGAGCAGAAAAACCAGGTAGTTTTTCTCTCTAAATTTCCGATGGCTGGTCAGGCTGTCCGGGCTTATCCCGACAACTGTGGCTTTGGGTTGGATGCGGTTGAATGTATCTCTGAAATCGCAAGCCTCTTGGGTACATCCGGGGGTGTTGTCTTTGGGATAGAAATACAAAACGATATCCTGGCCTTGACCCAGCAGACTGGCCAGACAAATCTGCTCTTCCTGCCCTTTTGCGTCAATGCCGTCAAGACAAAAATCAGGTGCTTTGGTTCCAACTTCCAACATGATTCGGCCTCCGTCTAGAGCTTACCGGCTCTGCGGGTTGACATCTCTAAGAGATGGAGGGTTTGGTGGGTGATTCGGTGACACGATCACACGATCCAGCCTGGGTCTTGGCCTCACCTCCTCAGCTGGTGAACGCCTCAGACCACCGGGTACCGAACAGTCTAGTCCAAGACCGCCTAGAGTTTGATATTACAAGTCTGTGGCGGCTGCGGCGAAAATGAATCAATCGTCCGGAACAACTCTTGGGGATCAATTGGCTTAGACACATATCCATCCATGCCGGCCTCGAAACAACGTTCCCGATCTCCTTTCATGGCATAGGCTGTCATGGCCACAATCGGGATATGGCCGCCGGTCTGTTTTTCTTTTTCTCTGATGGCCCGGGTGGCCTCCAGGCCGTCCATTTCGGGCATCTGGACATCCATCAAAATCAGGTCGAAACTGTTTTTGGTCAAAGCTTCCAGAGCTTCCAGTCCGGTTCTGGCCGTGTCCAGGGTGTGGCCTCGTTTTTTTAATATATGTGAAGCCAGTTTCAGATTGACCGGGTTGTCTTCTACCAACAAGATGTGGAAGAGTCGGATATCGCTGCGCAAGGCATACCGGGTAACTAATGGAGG
>JADFXK010000300.1 GCA_015233625.1 Deltaproteobacteria bacterium
GCCGACACGGCAATATACTGCGAAATACCATAGCGAAGTTGCCAAACGGCGTCCTGTGTATTTGCGAGATAGCGTGTCCCCAGCACCCCGCTCGAGTTCATCTGGTCAAGCATCGAAGATAGGTAGATTGCACTTATTAGACCGGTAATCCCGATACCGATAGCAAAAAAAAGCAGCACGCCTACAAGCAGACCCATCCGCGCCTTTACGGTCATTTTATAAAACATTTATTTCTCCATTCTCTTTCAATCCGCCTCTTCACCAATTTCCTGAACGATTTCCAGTTTACTGGTCGCGAATACCTTGTAGCTATGGTGTATCATGAAGAAACGACCGTTCGCCTTGCCCATCCACTTGCCCATCCACTTGATAAACTCAGTGTTTATGAGGTTCCCCCCGAAGTCAAGACAAAAAATTGCCCAAGTCAAGCCTTTTTCAGCCAGCCACAAATTAGCTTAATCCACTGCCCAAGATTCGGGGAGAATTATATTCTGAGTTGCTTAAATTAAGTAACTTGCCATTAGATGACTAAACGATAAAAGCTTACTATACCTTTTCGCGGCGTTGTTCAAAAGCCCCCAACCTGGTCATGTTGTTTTTCATCCCGGACTCAGGTCAATTTTATTTAACCAGGACCTCGGCCAGGGCCTCGGCGATATGCTGGACCTTGATCGGGTCGCCTCTCCGCTCCAGGCCGCCGCGCAGTTGCAGAATACAACCGGGACAATCCGTGACCAGGAGTTCGGCTCCGCTTTGGACTACATGGTCCAGCTTCTTCTTCAATATTTCTGCTGAAAGTTCCGGGAACTTCGTAGAATAGGTTCCGCCAAATCCGCAACACACATCTTCTTCATCGGACTGACGGTAATCCAGGCCGGCTTTGCCGATCAACTCCCTGGGCGCGGCCACCACACCCAGACCACGACAAAGATGGCAAGGCGAATGATAAGCCGTCTTCTTCCCGTCACCGATAAAATCAGCTTGCTCCAGCTTGAGGACGTCCTGGACGAAAGAACTGAAGTCAATCACCTTCGCTGAGAATTCCGCCACTCTGGCCGCCAGTTGGGGATCATGGCCCAGCAACGTGGGATAGGCCTTCTTGAGGTGTGAGGCACAGGAGGCGCACGTGGTCAGGATATAGTCGAATTTAGCCGGATCAATGGCCATGACGTTTTGCCGGGCCACGTCGCGGGCTACTGCCGCTTCACCCATCATCAAGGCCGGTAGGCCGCAGCAGGACTGGTCCACAGGGAAGTCCAGGGCCACGTCTCGGCCGGCCAAGACCCGAACTGCCGCGTTCAGTTGCTCTGGGAAGACAAAATCATGGAGACAACCGGAGAATAGAGCGACGCGCCATTTGGGGTTGACCACGCGAGGCCGGATTTCCTCCCAGGTATCCCGAAAAGGTTTGTCCGCCAAAGCCGGCAGGGCCCGAAAGCTCTGATCCTTAGCAAACATGTGGGGCAGGTGTCGCAAATATGGGCCCCCACCGGTAAATGGTTTTTGAAGCAGTTTGGCTGACCGGAGGAGGACATGGAATAGTCTCCGACTTTTGAGCGCCTGGGACAACAGCGTGTTGGACAGAGACGAACCGGTTTCATCCTGGATCCGGGCATGGACGGCCTTGATCAACTCCGGCAGGTCTATCCCGGCGGTACAAACGGATTTGCACGCGCCGCAACTAATACAATTCTGGACCAGGTTCTTGGCCTTGTCCCGGCCATGGAAGAAGTAGGTCAGAATCAAGCCGATGGCGCCGATATAGATATGCCCGTATTGATGCCCCCCGACCATCCGGTAGATCGGACAAACATTGGCGCAGGCGCCGCAACGAACACACCGCAGGACCTGGGCGAACTTCGGGTCATGGGCCAGGGCGCGGCGGCCGTTATCCAGGAACACGACGTGCATTTCCTTCTTGCCCGTGGGGGACGCCGCACACTCATTGGGTCCGGTGATCCAGGTGATATAGGAGGTGATGGCCTGTCCGGTGGCATTACGGGGTAGGGCCTTGATAATCCGCAGGGCATCGGACAGCGTCGGCGTGAGTTTGTCTAGTCCGACCAGGGCCACGTGGACCCGGGGCAGGGTAGTGACCAGGCGGCCATTCCCTTCGTTGGTGACGAGCGCAATGGTCCCGGTCCGGGCGATGGCGAAATTGGCCCCGGAGATACCCATGTCGGCCGCGACAAATTTCGGCCGGAGTTCCCGTCTGGCCACCTTGACCAGTCTTTCTATGTCCACGTCCTGTTTTTGCCTGGTCACCTCGGTGAACAGGTCCGCCACCTGGTAGCGGGACAGGTGAATGGCCGGCAAAACCATATGGGTCGGACCTTCGTGACGGAGCTGGATAATAAATTCGCCGAGATCTGTTTCGGTGACTTCATAGCCCCCGGCCTCCAGATGCCGGTTGAGTTGCGTCTCTTCCGAGGTCATGGATTTTGACTTGACGATCTGCTTCACTCCGGCTGCCGCGGCAATTCCGGCGATGATCTGGTTGGCCTCTTCCGCGGTCCTGGCCAGATGGACCTTAACCCCGGCTGCTTCCGCATTTTGCTTGAATTCGTCGTAAAGTTCGTCTAATCGGGAGATGGAGTCGTCCTTGGCCTGGGCGATTTCCCGGATTAATCCGTCCACATCCATCCCGGCAAAGGCCTTGGCCCGGCTGGCCCGATAAGCCACGGCAAAGGAATCCATGGCCTGGCGTAAGAATTCGTTATCCAGGGCTCGCCGCAGTTCCTCCCGGTACTCCTTAACATCGCGCGCCGTCTGCATTATCTGTCCTCCCAGAGCAAGATGTGTAGTTCCAAGGGGCCATGAACACCCAGGGCCAGGACCCGTTCGATGTCGGCCGTCCGACTGGCTCCGGTGATGAACGCTGTGTAACCGGGTCTCATCCGCATCATGGCCTCCAACTCTGTTTCCAGGTCCGTGGAACTCTGCCTGAGCCTGGATTTGGGCAGCACCGCCACGTGGATCTCACTGATCATGGTGGCCAGACGGACTTCTTCATTATTGGAGTTTAGGACCAGGGTCCCGGTTTCGGCGATGCCGTAATCCACCACGGTCAGGCCGATATCTATCCCGGCCAGGTAGCCGCGGAGGCCGTCCCGGATCAGGGTCAATCCTTTGGCCCGGGAAAGCGTGTCCAGTGCCTGGTAATCTGCGGCGTCCAGTCCAGGGGCGGCGATGATTTTGTCCCGCCGGCGTTGGCATAGGTCACCCGCGGCCGGCGACAAAGGCGCTTCGCACCCGGCCAGGAGGAGTTGACAGGCCTCCTTGTGATCGCACAGATCGACCGTGTATTCAAAAGCCTGTCGGAGTTCGTTCACCTCCGCCACCACGGCCGAAACCGCCTGGGCCTTTTGGGTGAAGGTGGTTACCAGTTCGTCGATGTTGGTCATAGTCCACCGCCTGATAATGGGGTAAGTTTTTTTGCAGGATTTTTTACTTAGAAATACCTGAGTTCGACGAGTCTTATTAATTGGGAGCACGAAATGTATCCGCAGATTTCGCAGATGAACGCAGATTAAAGAAACCCACGGACCACACGATCATTTGATGAATTTTGGCCGACCGAGGCTTGGATGCAAGCCTCCGGGCACAAACATTTTGTTTTTTTATCTGCGCAAATCTGCGCAATCTGCGGATATAATTATGACTCTTGATGCTAATCGCTTAACATACTCGTCGAACTCAGGTTTAGAAATAGTCACGATCGATCAGGGTCTGTATTTAAAGGTCTGACCAACAGCATTGCCGGCCGACTTTGGTTTCCGGAGTGTAAAATGACAACTATGGTTTATTATTGCAACATATCTCTGGGTTAGGGGTGCCCTGGTTTATTTTTGGGTGGCGGGACCGCAGGCACTGGGTCAGGTAGAGTGCTCATCTCAAAAATTGGTCTTACCAATTACTATAAAGGAGGGCTGGCTTTTGTCAAGCAAAATATTCTTTGACCTCAACAATTTTCCAGCAAGAAGATTAACGAGGCAAAAGTAGAAAGAATATCTCAATGATGGAGCCGCGGCGGGACAGGTGAGACGGCTTAATAGTTATGCTGGAGATGGTATACGAGTACGTGACAGAAATCCGTGAACGCTCCGTCCTTATCTCGGCTGCTGTGTGCTACCGTCAATTCCTTGATTTCATCTGAGGTCAGATCAGACGAGGGGAGGCCCGCAATAGCTCCCTTTCTCATATTCTTCAACTTTGGTATGTTCAACCCGAGCTTATCAATGGTTGTTTCGGCCGCTTTATCGTTTTCAGTGCGAGGTCTTATTTCTCCATTGGCCAAAAAACGAAAATGTTCTTCACAATCCGGCTGGAGAGGTGAGATAAATAACTCCTCATCATACCAGTTATCCTTCAACACGCCGCAGTGACGCGGCGCTTTTGGGGCTGTATTGCTCAGACAGGAAGCCAGCATATTTCCATACTCAAACGTTTGCTTTGGAAATTTACTGCGAGGCCTCACGTGTTCGATGTGGCTTTTTTTCTCGTCAATCCGTTGACCGCAGTAGCAGCAGAGATACCCCTGTTCCTCCATAATGGATTGGTGCAGATTTTGTTTATCTGGATCTTGAAAATACTTCCAAATGTACCGCTTCGCTTTGCTTACCTGCCCTTTCCAGTCTGAAAAGAATTTCGGTTCCTCGGATTTATGGATCAGCTTCATCGCCCGATGATCTCCTTTCGTCGAAGAATTACTCCCGCCTTTATCAATTCCGGATCATCGCCGATTTGCTCTTTTAATTCCTGCAGCAGACGAGCGGTTTCATCGAGCCGGCCCAGGTCTAATTGGTTAAATATTTCAGATAGCTTATCCTTGATTTCCTGGGGCCGTTCCGGTACGTCCAAGACCTCTTCGAGGACGCGATTGGAATCAAGACCAAAGGTCTCGGCCGGCCGAACCACCGCCACCCGGCCCTGTTCTCGGGTCAAAATGAACACAGATTCCGGTTTGACGTGGCTCAGAATTTGAGGAGAATGAGTGGTTAGAATAAACTGGCAATTGGGAAAAGTTCTTTCGAATTGGTCAATAACACTCCGTTGCCATTTCGGATGGAGATGCAGATCCACTTCATCGATCAACACCACCGCCTCCCCCTGAAGAGGATCAGGGAGTCCGGGATTGACCATGGCCAACCGGCGGGCCAAATCACTGACCAAAGCCAGCAAGCATTTCTCACCGTCGGAAAGTTGACTGACAATCAGCTCCTGGCCTTCCTTGGAGACGACTATCCGAAGAGGTGAGCGCCTGACGCGTAGTTGAGAGAATCCTGGCAGGAACGATTCAATAGCGGATCTAACGGCCTGAAGTTGAATATCACGGTAGGGAGGGCTATCGAGACGCCGTTCATTTTCCAGGTCTTCACGATTTCGAAACCATTCAAAGAACG
>JADFXK010000301.1 GCA_015233625.1 Deltaproteobacteria bacterium
ACTCAATTTGTTTGGATAGTGGCCACCTTTAGGTGGCTCACGGTTTTCAACCGCTTTGAGCGGTTCACATATTCAAGCCTCCGGCTTTGCCGGAGGTGTCTGACTTAAGTGATTCCAGGCGGTGTCTCTGGATCAACGTCGAGTCTGATTACACATCCAGCCATACTGGCCAGGTAATGATGACTAATCGTACAGTACCTAATAACATGATCATAGCCGCGGCCATGAGCAGAGCGAGCCACTGGTTCTGGTTAGGCACCCTGCTGGTCGAACTAATTTTGTTGATCATATCACCCTGGCCGGGGCCTTCGGCTTGGGCTGGATCCGAAACGGAAGTCACCAGGTTCATCCGGTTGATGCCTGGCCCCGCGGCGATAGACGGATTTAAGTATTTGAAAGATCCGGCCGTCTGGCCGGGAGAGAAGTTGTTCGAATATATGGATGGTGGGGCCGAGGTCTTCTTGCGTCACGGGTTTAGGCTGCTGGCCGCGGGCGACCTGGTCTCGACTGACGGCCGCCGGACCATCACGCTGGAAATCTTCCTTATGAATAGCTTTATGGAGGCCGTGGCTGCCTACTCCACCTTCTTCCCCAATTTGGGCCTGGCCTCGGAAATGGGCGCGGCATCCTATGCCTCTGGGAATACGGTTGCGTTTGTCAAGGGACAATATTTTGTCCGGGCCTTTGCGACTTCAGGTGAGGGAGACCACCAGGTAGTATTAAGCAAAATAGCCGAAACGGTGGCCAGGCGTTTGTCCGTGAATCCTTCTCTACCTCGCGAGGCCGCCTGGTTTCAAGCCATCCAGCCCCGGTCGGTCAAATATCTACCGAATAATATCTGGGGCCTGGAGTATCTGGGTGCGGGATTCACGGCGGAGTTGACCCGGCCCGCCGGAGAAATTTCTATTTTCCTGTCCCGATTTCCATCTTCCGAAGCCGCCGTCGAGGCCGGACAGAAATGCCGACGCCAACTCGGAAACAGTTGTGCAAGCGATCTGGGGCCTATCCCGATCAAGGCCATCATCGTGGTGTGTGTTGATGATCCCAACCGGGGCCGAATGGTCATTTTGCAAAAAGGTCCTTATCTCGCCGGCGCCACCTCGTTCAAGATCCTTTTTGACCTTAATCCGTTGAAAATTTTATTGGGACAAGTCCCTGAATGATTAAACGGAGAAAGCCACGTGGAGCCGAACGGGTGACCATTTTTGCCTTTCTCCGGTAAATCGCCTAAATAACCATTGAACATGATTTCGAGAAGTGATATGATTATTTGATTGTGTCCAAAATGGCTGCCTTCAATCAGGTGGCTCTTATCCTTATATCGCTGTCCAGGAGTTTAAGTGAAACATGGCTGTACTGGAAATATTCAAATACCCCGCCCCGGTTCTGAAGAGGGTGGCCAAGCCGGTTGAAGAAATTTCTCCCGAAATATTGCAGCTTATCGATGATATGATCGAGACCATGTATGCTGCGCCGGGAGTCGGTCTGGCTGCACCGCAGGTTGGACAATCTTGCCGAGTGATTGTTTTTGACGCCAATCGCAATGAATCGGAAAGAAGCCCAATGGCCTTGATCAATCCGGAGATTATTGCCGCTGATGGCGAATTTTGCATGGAGGAAGGCTGCTTGAGCGCGCCGGAACTAAACGTCGAGATCAAGCGCAAAGGTCAAGTCAAAGTCAAAGCCCTTACCCGGGACGGCAGGGAAGTAACCATTGAGGCCAAGGAGTTTCCGGCTGTCTTGTTGCAACATGAAATTGATCATCTCGATGGAAAACTGATCATAGACTATCTCAGTGGGCTCAAGAGAGGCCTTTACAAGCGAAAACTCAAAAGGAAAGAAGAAAAGGAAAAGAGCTGATGAGCCAGAAAGGAATTAAAATTGTATTCATGGGGACACCGGAGTTCGCCGAGCCATCCTTCGTGGCGCTAGCTAATAAAAAAAACCTTGCCGTCGCCGTAACCCAGCCGGATCGACCCAGTGGCCGTGGTCAGGCGATCGGCCTGTCACCGATAAAAGTCAAGTCCATGCAGTACAACGTGCCGGTCATTCAGATTGAGTCCATCAAGCACGAAAAGTCCATCGAGCAGATGAAGAAATTTGCCCCGGACTTGATCGTAGTCGTCGCCTTTGGCCAGATTTTGCCCCAAGAGGTATTAGATATCCCCCGTATGGGCGTTATCAACGTTCATGCTTCATTGCTCCCCAAATGGCGCGGGGCAGCCCCCATTAACTGGGCTATCTTAAATGGCGATTACTATACCGGCGTTACCACAATGCTTATGGACAAGGGCCTTGACACCGGGGATATCTTGCTGCAAAAGAAGACCCGAATCAACGACGGCGAGACGGCTGTCACTCTGTCGGAACGACTATCCAGGATGGGGGCGGAATTACTATTGCAGACCATCGATGGGATGGAAAAAGGTGAAATCGAACCCAAACCCCAAAATGAAAAACTGGCCACTCTAGCTCCAACCTTAACCAAGGAAGATGGGCGGATCGATTGGACGAAATCCGCCGAATATATTGCCCGTCAGGTTCGCGCCATGGACCCCTGGCCAGGGACTTTTTCTTTCTTACACGGCAAACGGTTCAAGGTCTTTTCCGTTGAAGTCGCCGCGACCGAGAATAATCAGGCCAAACCAGGGGAAATCATCGAGATTAACGATCAAGTCCTTAAGATCGCCACCGACTCGGGCGCCTTATTGCTCAAGGAACTCCAACTTGAAGGCCGCAAAAGGCTGCCGGTAGAAGAATTCGTTAAGGGTGTAGAGTTACAGGCGGGTCAGATTGTCGGCTGAGTCTTTCGGTCCGGTCAATCATGAAGGTGCCTGTTATGGCCCGGGCGGGGTTCGGAAACCCCGAATTACGTCAAGCCTTGAAAGCAGTTGATCATGGTTACCAGAACGGAAGAATACCCCCAAAAACGTGTGTTTCTCGGCCTGCTTTTTCTCACTTGCGTGGTCCTAACGGTGCTGGCCGCGGCGTTGTGGTGGGTCCCGTATGTTGGTCTGAGCAACATCAACAAATATCTTCCGGCGATCCTGGCAACCGTGTTCGGCGCGGCCTTGACAGCCATATTCATTTCGGTCATTCTGCTTTTTTTTACTGTGGTTCTTGGCCGAAACATATTTTTTTCCAAAAAATTGCGTGGGATGGTGATAAAAGTCATTTTCCCGCTGATGGTCGTGGCCGGACGCCTGGCCGGGATCAAGAAAGAAGAAGTCCAAAGATCATTTATCAGCATTAACAACCAGCTGGTCCTGGCTGAAGGCCGAAAAACGGCGCCGGAGAAACTCCTGCTGCTTATGCCGCACTGCCTTCAATTCTATGAGTGCCCGGTTAAGATCACCGGCCGGACGGAAAATTGTAAACGCTGCGGCAGGTGCAAGATCACCGACCTGTTGGACCTGGTAGAAGAATACCATGTTAAGCTGGCCGTGGCCACGGGCGGTACGATCGCCCGGAGAATCGTTAAAGAAATCCGTCCCGAAGTAATCATTGGCGTGGCCTGCGAAAGAGATCTGGCCAGCGGCATCCAAGATACCTACCCTCTTCCTGTCTACGGCATCCTGAACCAGCGTCCTTTCGGACCATGTTTCAACACCAGTCTCGATTTAGACCTGGTCAGACGGGCCGTCGTCATCTTCCTGAACGGCACAATCCATGACATCGAGACAAGTGGCCCTGGAAACACTTCTGCGGATAGAGAGAAAGCAGGAGACACTCCGATCGGGACTGACCTGGGCCTTCCACCAGCACAAGGTTAACGATCCTCGGGAAAAGGCTTTAATCGGACAACTGGTATTCGGAGTTACCCGATTTCGGTCCCGGCTGGATTTCATCATTAACTGCCATTCCCGGATTACCGCCCGGAAAATGGATCCGGTAGTCAGAAATGCTCTGCGTTTGGGGGCCTTTCAAATCCGATTCCTGACCAGAATCCCGGGCTTTGCCGCGGTCAATGAAGTCGTGGAGATGGTCAAGGTCGGTCAACCTGCCAAGGTCAGTGGTTTTGTTAATGCCGTGTTACGAGACCTGATCCGATCCCCTCAAAGCGAAATCATCCCCGATGAGACGGCCGATCCCGTCAATTATCTGGCTATAACTACCTCCAACCCCAATTGGCTGGTCGCCCATTTCATCTCGGAATTGGGCCAGACGGAAGCTGCGGCCTTGCTGACGGCCAACAACCTCCAGGCGCCCATCACGATTAGAGTCAACACCCGCCGCATCGCTCGAAATAAGCTGGCCGCCATCTTATCTGACCTGGCCGAGAAGGTCGAACCAGGACAATTCTTACCCGACGCTCTCCACGTCTACAGTCCGATACAACCCTTGGAAGAAACACCCATGTTTCGGGCCGGATTGTTTCTCATCCAAGACGAAGCCTCACAATTGGTCGGCCATCTGGCCGCACCGGACAAGGGACAAATGGTCCTGGATATTTGTGCCGGGGCCGGGATCAAAGCCACCTATCTGGCCCAACACGCCGGAGATGAAGCGATCGTGGTGGCTGTGGATATCCACCGGGGTCGGTTGGCCGAGTTGCGTCAGAATGCCAAGAGGCTGGGTGCCAAATCGATTGTGGCCATAGCCGCTGATGCCGTCGCCCCTCCTTTTGGAGTTCAAGTAAAATTTGACCGGATTTTGCTCGACGCGCCTTGTTCAGGGCTGGGGGTTATCCGCCGCCGGCCGGACGTTAAATGGAACAAGACCGCATCAGACCTGACCCGTCTTCCCGCCCTCCAATCCCGATTCCTGGAATCGGTCGCGCCCTATCTTAAACCGGGGGGGCGGTTGATCTACGCCACATGCACCTTGAACCAGGCAGAAAATCAACAAGTTATTCATGAATTCGTGAAGGGCCACCCGAATTACCGAATCATTCCCGTGACTCAGATCCTTTCGTCAACCTGCAGCAAGCTGACCTCTCGCGAAGGTTTGCTCGTGACCGTGACGCACCACCACGGTATCGATACTTTCTTCGCCGCAGTCCTGACCCGTCACGAATAATTGTCAACCGGACGGCGATTGCCATGAAAGTGGTAAGTTCCAGTGATCGGAAGCAAAACCCCAGGGTTAAACTCCCCGAATAACGAAGAACCAGCTTCTTTCGTCAATGACTTTATCGCCCGACGGGCATTATACCTCGATCGTCATAATGGTCCCTCCTATTAGATGACGGGTTGCCGATTTCTATCGGCCGGTTGTCTTAAACCAGCAACAAGCAGCCGGTAACTTGGCCCTAACCACGTGACCTGAAATATCATTGACCGCCATGAAGGACCTGTGGTACTTAATATTATAAGACGAGACTCGAGCCCTGCCGTTTCCAACTCCCAGCCGTTGACTTTCAGAATC
Organism: Deltaproteobacteria bacterium; assembly: GCA_015233625.1. Taxonomy (GTDB): domain Bacteria; phylum Desulfobacterota; class JADFXK01; order JADFXK01; family JADFXK01; genus JADFXK01. The sequence continues at coordinate 5,368 of JADFXK010000301.1, forward strand.
GGCGTGGGGGCGGAACTTCCTATCCGGATATGAA
>JADFXK010000302.1 GCA_015233625.1 Deltaproteobacteria bacterium
TCGAAGTTGCGCAGCCATTTCAATTGCTTCTTCTCCTGACATGGCCGTCCCGACCACATCATATCCAATGGCGCTGAGACGGCTTTTTAGGATAAGAGTGATAATAGCATCGTCATCCACGACCATCACTTTAGCCATGACCAACCTCTTGTCTTCACAGATTAAATTCTCTGGCCTATGCGGTCTAGTCGCTGAATTCACCATCGCCTACAATTATCCCAGCCATAACGCGATCCTCCTTAGGCGGGAGGGCTCATTGGGAAAAATTTTGGGAATCTACGCATGCCCCTTTATAGGCCAACTGCACAAAATATTCAACAGATTAATGCCGACGGCCGGGCGCTAATCTGCTAGGCCAGGCCGAATAGTCGAAAGTCACCTCTATGGCAGGCGGCGTTTAGCCAACCGGTCCTAAGGCTTAACTGGTCGCGAACAGAAGTGTGAAGGCAATCCTCCGGCCGCGCCCGCTCAGTCTGGCCAGATAATATACACCTTCAGGTGCGTAAGGCAATAATAATCGAAAATGAGACCTGCTATTGATTTGGGACACGTGAATAATTTCTCAGGAAATACCTTGGGATCAGGCAAAGGGGCGGGTAAGATTAAAATCGGGGCAGAATGAAGCGGCGCTAGTCAACTCCTGACGCCAACCAACTTCCAGACCGGCCCGGGCGACCAACTCCAGGGCCTGATTGTATTCCTCGGCTGTCACAGGGCGATTCAACGGGGCCTGGCTTACGGCCTTATTTGTCGGATAATACTGGGCCATGAGGGATAACGTCACCTTCGGCGAGAGGCGGGTGGCAATGAATCTCAAGACCTCGTCGGTGCCGGCCAATCCTTCGGGCAGAACCAAATGCCGAATAATCAACCCCCGGCTAATCAGTCCGGCCTCATTCAGGTGGACCATCGCGCCCACTTGCCGGTACATCTCTTTAACCGCCGCCTGAGAAGCCTGGACATAGTTCGGGACACCTGAGAGTTCCCCGGCCCGGCGGTCATCCCCATATTTCAGGTCCGGCAAGTAAATGTCTACAATTCCTTCCAGAAGCTTCAACACGGCCACTGACTCGTATCCGTGGGTATTATAGACAAGGGGTAACCGGAGACCGGAGGCCACGGCCAAATCCAACGCCGCCACAATCTGGGGTAAGAAATGAGTCGGGGAAACGAGATTGATATTGTGGCACCCAGCCTGTTGCAGGTCCAGCATCACCGCAGCCAGTTGCCGGACGCTCAGCCAGTGCCGCTCTTCAGGATTAAAATTTTGGCTGATCTGATAATTCTGACAAAAAATACAGGCCAGTGAGCAATAGGCGAAGAAGATGTTCCCCGCGCCATTATTCCCTGATATCCCCGGCTCTTCTCCAAAATGGGGACCGAAATGGGATACCGTGGCTACATTCGGGGCCCGGCATGCGCCCAATTGGCCTCCAGCCCGGTCAACCCCGCAGGCTCGGGCACAGAGACGGCACGACGTCAGCAACTCGGCCAGTTGTGACCCCCTGGCGGCCAGTTCTCCACACCGCCATAATGAGACGTAAGAAGGTTCTTCCATCATGATTTATTATCGCCAGCGGGGCTATTCTTCCTGTTTGAATTGCATATCGTACAGTTTCCGGTAAAGTCCCGACCGGGCCAACAAGTCTTCGTGTTTGCCTTCTTCGGCGATGGTCCCCTCATCGATGACGATGATCCGATCAGCATTCCGGATGGTGGACAGCCGATGGGCGATCACGAAGGTGGTCCGGCCCTTCATCAAATTCTCCAGAGCCTTCTGGACGGCAAACTCCGACTCCGTGTCCAGAGAGGAAGTGGCCTCGTCCAGAATCAAAATGGGGGCATCCTTGAGGATAGCTCGGGCAATGGACAGCCGCTGCCGCTCCCCGCCGGAAAGCATAGCCCCCTGCTCGCCAATAATAGTGTCAAATCCTTGCCCCAGGGCCTGGATGAAGTCTACAGCGTAAGCCTGTTCCGCGGCTCGTTCTACTTCCTCCGGGGCCATGCCGACGCAGCCATAGGCGATATTGTTCCTGACCGTATCATTGAACAGGATCGTTTGTTGCGACACCATGGCCACTTGAGACCGGAGCGAGCGCAAGGAAAAATCCCTGACATCCTGCCCATCGATCAAGACCGCGCCCTCCCAGACGTCATACAGTCGGGGGATGAGGTTGACCAGAGAGGTCTTGCCCCCGCCGCTGGTGCCCACAATGGCCAGGACCTCCCCGATAGACACGTTCAGGCACAGGTTCTTCAGCACCGGCTTATCATTGTACCCAAACACCACCCGATCGAAGGTGACCGCGGACTTGACCGTGGTCAAAGTCAGGGGAGTCGGGCGTTCCTGGATTTCGGGCGGCGTGTCCATGACGTCGAAGACCCGGATGGCGGCCGCGATTCCCTGCTGGACGGTATTGTTCACTCCGGCCAGACGTCGGACCGGATCATAGAGCATGATCAAAGCGGTGAGAAAGGAAAAGAAGGTTCCAGGGGTGGAAGTCCCTTTGACCACCTGGTACCCCCCATACCCGACAATAAAGGCGATCCCGAACCCGCCCAGCAATTCCATCAGAGGCGAGGAAATGGCTCGAACCCGGGCGTTTTTCATTTCCAGCCGGAAAAAATGTTCGTTCTCGTTCTCGAACCGGCCCGCTTCGTAATCCTCCATGCAAAAGGTCTTGACGATCCGGTTGCCGGAAATAGTCTCGTGCAAGATGGTCACAATCCGGGCCATGGTCTCCTGGCTGCGGGTGCTGATTTTCCTCAGCCGCCGTCCAAACTTGACCAGCGGAATCACCGCGATGGGAAAGACCAGCACGGCCCAAATGGCCAGCTCCCAGTTGCGGATAAAGATGACCACCAGGAGACAGACGACCGTGCTGACTTCTTTTAGTGATCCGGTCACGGCCCCGGACACCGCGCCTTGAATCTGGGCCACGTCATTGGTGACCCGGGAAATGAGCATCCCGGTGGCGTTTTTGTCGAAATATGAGGTCGATAAGTTGATGATGTGCCGGTACAGCCCGTTCCGGATGTTGGCCACCACCCGCTCCCCGACATAGGTCATCAAGTAGGACTGGCCGTAGGAAAACAACCCCTTAAAAAAGAACAAGGCCACAATGGCCGGCGGCAGGATCTTGAGCAGCCAGATGTTCTTAGCCACAAACACGCCGTCGATGACGTCCTTGACCAGATAAGCCATGGCCCCGGTACATGCCCCGACCATACCCATACACAGCATGGCCAGAGCCAGCTTGGTCCAATAGGGTTTAACCATGACCAACAGACGCCGGTAGAGACCGACGGAGGGAATTTTATTCATATAGAGAGACCTTGCCTTAGCGTAAATGATTCGTTACCAACACCCAGAGCTAATTGCCTCGGGCTAACATAGATTAGCTCGTTCACGGCTTTTGAGGCGGCGCCCCGTCAGCCCAGCAAACATCGCGCAATGAATACAAATCCCCGGCCGGATACTGGACGAACCCCTGCACGCCTTTCTTGGCCAGGGCGACATTGTCGACATACCACAGGCTGATGTAGGGCAAGTCATAAGCCAGGATCTTCTGCAGGCGGCTGTAAATGGCCTTGGCTTTGGCTTCATCCAGGGTCCGGCGGCCCTGGTCGATCAGGGCATCCACTTCCGGGTTGGCGTAACGGCCCCGATTGGCCCCATTGGGCGGAAAAGAGGCCGAATGAAAAACATAGTAAAATACATCCGGGTCGGACACTCCGACCCACTCCAGGGAAAACATTTGGAAATTACCATTCCGGATGTCTCCGAAAAAGGTGCCCCAGTCGTAGGTCCGGATGTCCATCTTGATGCCCACGTCGGCCAGTTGCTGCTGGATAATCTCGGCCTTGAGCCGGGCCATGTCGTTATCCGAAGTCTTATAAGTGATCTTGAATCGGCCTTGCCCATCGCCCCGGTCCGGGTATCCGGCTTCGTCCAGCAACCGGGCGGCCTGCTTAGGATCAAATGGATAGACGTCCACCTCAGGCTCATAGGCCCAGTTGCTGGGTGGCAACACCCCGGTGGCCGGTTGGGCCGCGTCCCGGAGCAAGAATTTAATCATGGCCCGAACGTCGATGGCGTGAGCCAGAGCCTCCCGAACTTGCCGGTTCTTGAGGATGGGGTCGGTCAGGTTGAAACCGATATAGGAGTAATTCGTCCCGGGATTTTGAATCACCTGAAATCGGGGGTCGGCTTTTAGCAGAGGCACCATATCCGGCTGGGCCGCGTTTTGCATGAAGTCGATGCTCCCGTTCTTAAATTCCAGCAACCGGGTGGTGTCATCGGGAATAATTCGGAAAACCAGCCGGGATAACTTAGCCGGACTCCAGAAATAGTGGGTGTTCTTGACCAGCGTGACCTGGCGGCCTTCTTCCCAGGATTGGAACTTAAACGGGCCCGTGCCGATAGGCTGAAATCCGAAGTTCGTCCCCTCCCTGGTTGCCGCGGACTGAGGCACGATGCCCAGGACTAAATTGATCAAGAAGGGCGAAAATACTTCCTTGAGCCGAAAAATCACCCGATACGGGTCTGGCGTCTCGATGGTCTGGATCAGGCCCAGCCCCTGACGCTTGGGCGATTTAGTCTTAGGGTCCAGGATAGACCGGAAGGTATAAGCCACATCTTGGGAGGTGAATGGCGATCCATCGTGCCAGGTGACGCCCCGCCGCAGGTCAAAGACATAGGTCCGATCATCGGGTTGGGACCATTTCTCAGCCAGATCCGGCTCAAGACGTGAACTTGGGGATTTCTTGACCAGCGAATTATAAGTCAATTGCATGATCTGGTAAGACGCGGCGTCGACGGATAGTCTGGGATCCAGATTAAGGGGACCGCGCGGGAGGGCCACAGTCAGTGCGGTCGGATCGGGCGCCGGCTCAGGAGGCCGGGAGCAGGACACCAGATAGAGCGGGATAACCAGGACCAGGACAATCCACCACCGGGACCCAGCCGGCTTCTTCGAGCCGGGAGAAAGACTCAATTAGCGCCTCGCTTCTTTTCGACAAAGGCATAGCACTCCGCCCCGGTACTCTCAAACACGACCAGCGAAGGGATTTTCTTTGACTTGAAATTCATGGCCCGGCAGCCATAGGGGAATTGTTTTTCCCAAGTGACGTAAAAATTGACACAGGCAAAACAATTAGGCCGCTTTTTCTCCGGGTTTTTTCGATTCATGTGGCTGGTGGCTGCTTGCTCGTTGCAGGTTACTTGTTGCAGGTTACTTGTTGCTTGCTAGTTTACGGTAATGTCGGAACTATCGAGAATGAAGCTGTAACTCGAAACATCCGCCAGGCAACCCGCAACGAATCAATGATCATTTCAGTGAGGTCCGGTATCTTCTTTTTCG
>JADFXK010000303.1 GCA_015233625.1 Deltaproteobacteria bacterium
GTTGAGTGCTTATGAAGACTGTCTCCGGCCGGGTCTTTCGGCGTTAGGTCAGAGTTGGGCGCGGGCTTCACTGTGAGAGTCAGATCGACTACTTTGGTGACTATGACGACTTCTCCTTCCGGTATCGGGTCCTGGCTTCGGGCATTCCAGTATTCACCATGAATGAAAACTCTGCCCCCGGTCGCGTCAATCCGCTCGATGACCCGCCCGGTTTCGTCGATCAGCCCGGCTTCGCCCGTCGTGGGCGTGGAGAATTGGGCCCGCACCACCAGTGTCGTCACAGTTAAAAAGAATATGGCGGTAAATAATATAGTTGGCAGGAAGACACTCCAAGACACCTGCACCGTACTTCCGACTTGCCGGAACAAAAATATAGAACCCAGGGTCAGGCAAATCAGGCCGGATAGAGCCAACAACCCGAAACTGGGGATTTTGATTTCCAGCAGCAGGAAGATCAGGCCAAGAACTATTAATAGCATCCCGGCGTAGTTGACCGGCAGCGCCTGAAAAGCATAAAAGGCCAACACCAGGCAGGTTGCTCCAATCACGCCCGGAAAGACTGCTCCGGGATGGGAAAATTCGAGATACAGCCCGGCCAGTCCGATCATCATCAGGATATAAGCGATATTCGGATCGCAGATGATTTTGAGGATACTCTCCCGAAGGTCCTCCACGGTCCGCTGCAAAACATAAGGATTGGTCTGGATGGTGCCGGCCCGGCCCCGGCCCTTGATGGTGAATCCGTTCATCTTCTTGATCAAATCATCGGTGTTGTCGGCCACAAAGTCTACTACGCCCATGTCCAAGGCTTTTTCGGCGGTGATCGAAACGCTTTCTTTGACCGCCTGGGCCGCCCAATCAGCATTCCGGCCCCGTTTTTCGGCCAGGCTTCTGACATACGCGATCATATCGTTTTCTACCTTCAGCGCCATGGTCTTAGCCACATCTTGACCGCCTGCGGATACCGGATGAGCCGCCCCGATATTGGTGCCCGGAGCCATGGCCGCGATATCGGCCGCGATGGTAATCATGACCCCGGCCGAAGCCGCCCGAGCCCCGGATGGAGAAACGAAGACGACCACTGGAACAGCCGATCCCAGAATGGCCTTGACCATATCCCGCATGGACGTGTCCAGTCCGCCAGGGGTATCCAGCTCGATGATGAGACAGACGGCCTTTTCGTTATTAGCCTGGCGGATGGCCCGGAGGGTCAGTTCGGCTGACCCCGGATTAATTGAACCTTCCAACCGGACGGCCCGGATTATCCGGTTTTGCGTATTGGAAGGAGAGGGGGTCAGGGTGGGAGCCGGTGATTTGTCCACGCCTTTGGCCCCTATTTGCAGGCCAACCCCCAAAAAGATGATTATCGTCATTAGAACGCGCCGCCAGAGGGATTTGATGCTCATAATGAGTCTCCTCAGAAAGCCGGGTCTGAGACAGAGTCAATCCATCCGATCAAGGGCGACCTCTTTGTCTGAGGCTGACCCCGAAAGGCGTTAAGAGAGTCTCCCCCAAAAACGGCATGGAGCAAGCCTGATCGTTGGAAAGGGATTGGTTGAAGCCGAGAAACAAAATTAAGCTGATTATAGCATACCTGAAAAAGAAAACAAAGATTACTATTAACCAGGTGATCTTTTTGCCGGTGACACGGTGGACGGGTTGGCGGAGACCCAATGTTGTTGAATTAAGGCAACGACGTTTAAGATTTCTCGCTTCGCTCGAAATGATAGGAAAGTGGACATCTGAAATGACGATGTAAAGTTGTCATTCCGAACGAATGTGAGGAATCTTATCACATCCGAAGATGGCCAGGCCGTTTCTCAATTAAACAGGATTGCGGCGGATATCTTGGCCGGAGCCGCGTCATCCCGCCGCCACCATGCGGGCCACCCGGTTTGGCTGAACAAACAACCGATTGTCCTCGACAAGGGACTGAAGAAAGAAAATGCCTGAAATTATCCTTATTCTCTTGCCTTTCGGTCGATTATTTAATAATATTGCAGGTAATCGGGTAGTTTTGGCTGTTGCCGGCAGATAATTCCGGCCCAGATATTTTTTGGCGATTAGCCGGAACATTGACTCAAAATTTTCATTCTCTGGGCGTTTCCTGTGGCGGCCCGGGCCACCGGTTTCTGCAGTCAAGTCTAATTGGAAGATAATCGATGGGATGTTTCTTAAAACTAATGGATCGAAAGAAATTCCTTTCCCTGACCAGATGGCTGCTTTGCCTGGCGCTGGCTGTGGCGGTGGTCTCGCTTAGATCAGTCTCCCCCGCGGCGGACGGGCCAAAACGGGTGGTGGTGGTCGGCGATAGGTCTTACGCTCCATTCGAATTCTTCGACGCGACCGGTCAACCCCAAGGGATTTTTGTCGATATTTACCGGTTGTGGTCGGAAAAAACGGGAATTGAGGTGGAGTATCGCTTGATGACCTGGGAGGAGGTGCTTAAGCGGTTAAAAGATGGCCAGGCTGATGTCATCGGCGGAATTTTCCCCAGCCCGGAACGGGAACAACTGTACGACTTCTCCATGCCCTATTATGAAATCCCGGTAAATATTTTCTTTCGGAACAATATATATGGGATCAGCAAGTTAGAGGACCTGGTCGGGTTTAAGATCGGTGTCGTCAAAGAAGATTTCTCCGAGGATGTCGTCCGGAAAAAGGTACCCCAGGCGGTTGTGGTCACCTATGCCACATTTGAAGACCTGGTCCGGGCGGCCGTGGAAGGCGAGATTAATGTTTTTGTGGCCGACACCCCGGTGGCTATTTTTCATCTGAATAAACTCGGTCGCGCTGATACATTTAAGTATTCCGAGAAACCGATCTTTAGCTCAAAGGTCTGCGCTGCGGTCAGGAAGGGGGATGCGGCGCGATTGGCGTTGCTCAATACCGGAATCGGGATGATCACAAACCAGGAGAAAGAGGTGATTAAACACCGCTGGATAGGGGTGTCTCTGGTGCGGAAGATCCCCTGGCGGTTATTTGGGCTGGGCTCATTTCTGGTTCTGATCATCGTGGCCGTCATCCTCTTCTGGAATTATCAACTGCGACGGCGGGTGGCCCTGGCCGCCTTGAATCTAAACGCCCAGGCCGCCACCGACAGTCTGTTGGCCAAGATATCAACGCGGTTTATCAGATTTAAGACTGATGATTTTGATCTCAACATCACCCGCGCTCTGCAAGACATTGGTGAATTTATGGCGGTGGAGCGGACTTGCCTTTTTGTTTCCGACAGACCCGGTTTGATGAGAAAAACCCATGAGTGGCGATGTCCCGACTTAGAGGACGTTTCGGTCATGGCCACGGATGAATTTGATTTAACTGCGGTGCCCTGGACTTACGAGCGGCTCCGGCTGTGGGAGACTGTTGGGGATCCTGAGTTGGTCAATAATAAAGAAATGTCAGAAGCCCGGAAATTACGTGAGTTCATGTGGTCGGCCAGGTCCATTATTGTAACGCCCATCATGTATGGGGGCAATCTTGTAGGTGTTATTGTAGCTTGTACCATATTAAATAGTAAGACATTTCAAACCCACGAAATCAAGCTGCTGAAGATGGCCGCTGAAATTTTTGCCAATGCCTTGGAACACGAGCGGGGCGGGGAGGCCTTACGCGAAAGCGAGAACCGGTACCGGGTGGTGCTGGATTCATCCGCGGATCCAATCATCGTTTACGACCACGAGCGCAAAGTTAATTACACGAATTCCGCTTTCTCTCGAGCGTTCGGCTGGACCCCGGAGGAAATATCCAACCGGGAGTTGAATTTCATTCCGGAAGAAAAACAATCGGAAATGGAAACGGCCATGCAACGGCTGGCCTCCGGCCCGGAGGACTATTTGTATTTTGAATCTATCAGACTGGACAAGAACCATCTCCCGATTGACGTCAGTGTCAGCATGGCCGCTCACCGCAGCCCCGAAGGCGGTCTCCTGGCCGTAATCACGAATCTGAAAGACATCACGGCCTGGAAAAGGGCCGAGAAAGACCTCCAACAGAGCCAGGTCCGGTTCAAGAAACTCTATGAAAAATCACTGAGAACCGAGGAGGTCTACCGATCTTTGTTTGATGCCTCGGCCGACGCCATTGTGCTCTATGATTTGGCAGGCCGCACAAGATATGTCAGTCCCTCATTTACGAAGATATTCGGCTGGACCTTAGACGAAGTCGTGAATGCCCGAATCCCGTTTCTGCCGGATGGGGAAAAAGAAACTACCCTAAAGATAATTTCGGATATCATTAAGACGGGAACGCCTTGTCACGGCTACGAGAGTAAACGGATGTCTAAAGACGGTCGACTCCTGGATGTGAGTATCAGCGCCTCCCGATATGACGACCACGCCGGCCGGCCTGACGGTTTACTCGTGGTCTTGCGAGACATCACTCAGCAGAAGCTGCTTCAAGCCCAACTCCAACACGCCCAGAAGATGGACGCCGTGGGCGCTCTGGCCGGGGGAGTGGCCCATGACTTCAATAATATTCTCCAGGCGATTATGGGTTACATTCAACTCCTGCTCCTGGATAAGAACGAGAATCATCCGGAGTATGAAGAGCTGCGAGCCATTGAACAAGCTGCCCGCCGGGCCACTGAGTTGACCCAACAACTTCTGACATTCAGCCGCAAGGTGGAGAGTAAGAAACGGCCCATGGAGCTTAACCTGGAGATCAGGCAAGTGAAAAAGCTGTTGGCCCGGACCATCCCAAAGATGATCGCCATTGATCTGGACTTGACGGATGACCTGGGGCTGATCGACGGCGACCCGGCCCAAATCGAACAGGTGCTGATGAATCTTGGGGTAAATGCCAAAGATGCCATGCCTGAGGGAGGTAGACTCAGCTTCAAGACCCGAAACGTAACCCTCGACGAAGAGTATTGCCGGATGCACCCCGGAATGAAGCCGGGCAGCTTTGCTCAGATAACAATCTCCGATACTGGTCAGGGAATGGATCGGGAGGTCCAAGAACATATCTTTGAGCCGTTTTTTACCACCAAGGAATTGGGCAAAGGGACCGGCCTGGGCCTATCTATAGTCTATGGGGTGGTCAAGGATCATGGCGGGAATATTACATGCTACAGTCAACCGGGACAGGGCACGGAGTTTCGAGTCTACTTGCCGGAGCTGGATATAGAGGCTTGCCTGGAGCAGGATCCGGCCGCGGAAGAGATGCCGCCCGGAGGTGACGAGACCATTTTACTGGTGGACGACGAAGCCTCGATCAGCAACCTGGTCACTCAATTGTTGGACACCCACGGCTATCATGTTTTGACCGCGGCCAACGGGTTTGAAGCGTTGCAGCTTTACCAACATAATGCCGGCCAGATCGCACTGGTTAGCCTGGACTTTGACATTCCGGAACTGG
>JADFXK010000304.1 GCA_015233625.1 Deltaproteobacteria bacterium
TGGCTTGGTCTTAAAAATGGTCTTCTTTTGAATTATTTCAAAAACACATTTGTTGACGGTATTGACCTCACTGAAGATTGTTTCGTACCTGCCTACTATCTCTTTAAGTATCTGGTCAAACAACTCCTTGGAAAAATTTCTATTAGGATCACCCTTAACGCCCTCTTTCATATTCTTCATGAGACTGGGCACGATAAATCGAATTCGATTAATAAATTGCAGCGAGGTTTCGACCAACTCCCTCTTCTCTTCCGGTGCCATGTCCACTTTTTTAATATTTTCCAACAAATTACTTTTAATGTCAGCCATAATCCACTTCGTTCCCAAAAGGGTGGTCGATAATCGGGCTGCCGAGACATATCAGCCGTTCCATAAGCCTGACTGCAGCCGACACATAAAAAAGGGGCAGCTTAAGTCGTTAGAATCAGGCGCCGAACTACTACTTTGATTATCTCGCCGACTTCCAAGGTTAAGCATCCTTCTTTAGGCGTGGGTTGACCACTTCATCCAAGGCCCGGCCTATCAAATAAAATGACAAGGTAATCAATGAAATGCAAAATCCGGGCGGCAACAGCCAGTAAGGCGCCTGGAACATATTGCCGGTTTTCCAAACCCATTGCAGCATCATCCCCCAACTGACCGTCCCCGGGTCGCCAAAACCCAAGAAAGCCAAAGACGCTTCCACCAAGATGGCCGCAGTGACCCGAAATGTCATGTAAAGGAATGATAATGGAAGAACATTGGGGGCGATATGTCGGAAAATAATCCGAGCGCTCCCGGCTCCTGAGACTTTGGCCGCTTCAACATAGGCTCGCTCGCGCAAAGACAGCGTCTGGGACCGGATCACCCGCGACACCGGAGACCACCGCAGCAGGGCGATAATTAGCACTGTATTCCAAATGGTTAGTTGTCCGATTACGGCTGAGATGATCAAGATAACCAACAATCCGGGCATAACCATGATGATATCGGCCAGGCGCATAAGCAATGTGTCCACCCACTTGCCGAAATAGCCCGCCACCAGTCCCACCATGGTGCCCAGGGCCACAGCCATGAATGCCGCGGAAAAACCGACAATAAAGGCCACCTTAGCCCCGACCAACAACTGCGTAAAAATATCCCGCCCTAAAAAATCGGTCCCCAGCCAGTGCTTCCATGATGGCGCCTGGATACCCATAATGTTTGGGTCTACACCGGTCATGGGATTGTACATCGGGTTAATCATCTGGGGAATAAAACTGGTCAGGGCCATCAGGGCAAACACGGACAACAAGGACAAACCGATGACGCCCAAGGGGTTTTGCCGAAAAGTCCGCCATCCCTCCGACAGCGCCTTTAGGAACCGAGCCAGACCATGCCTGGCCCGCTCCCCGGCCCGCAATTCCGGCGGCAACTCCCTTGGGAATTCCACCGGGTGACAGGTATTATCGAACAATTCTTGATCTTGGGTCGTCATCTTTGGTTACTCGTTACTCGTTGCATGTTGCCGGTTGCACGTTGCCGGTTGCGTAGTTATACCGTGAACGGCCATAATCGTCCCTTTTCGAGAAGACTCAGGACGAGAAATCTTAACCTCATTTATGCCATCCCGAAAGAAAATGACGAAAAAACAGCTGCGCGCAAAGTAGCCAATTAGAGCAGCGCCAGGTATGTCTTCAATAAATCACCAACAACCAGCAACAAGTAACCAGCAACAAGTAACCAGTAACCTGCAACCGGTAACCGGTAACCGGTAACCAGCAACCGGTCAATATCTGATCCGGGGATCCAGGTAAGCGTACAAGACATCCACCACCAGGTTGGCCACCAGGACCAGGGCAGAGATGATCAAGAACGACATCTGGGCCAGCGGGTAATCGAACTGGCTGACGGCGTTGACCAGTTCCCGGCCCAGACCCGGCCAGGAAAAGACGGTTTCGGTCAGGGCCCCTCCATTAATGGAAAAGGCCAGACTAAGACCGATGTTAGTGACGACCGGCAAGGCGGCATTGGGTGCGGCGTGGTGGTTACGGACTTCCCGATCGGTCAACCCCTTGGCTCGGGCCGTCAAGATATAGTCTTCTTTAACAACTTCGAGCATACTACTGCGCATAACCAGCAGAAAACCACCAAAGTGAATGATAAACAAGACCAGGAGAGGCAGAAAGAGATGATACAACACATCTAATGACTTAGCCCAAAACCCACACCCGGGATCAAGCCAGATCTCCGGGCTGATCATGCCGTTAAGGGGGAACAGCTCCAGTTTGTAAGAAAAAATCCAGATCATGATCAACGCAAACCAGGGCAGGAACAGGGTGTGGGCAATCAACCCGGTCAGGGTCAAGGCCACATCTGAAGCGCTCCCCTTTTTCCAGGCGGCATATTTGCCCCAGGAAATACCGGCCAGGGCGGACAGGATGGTTGCGCTGGTAAAGAGCAACAAGGTGTTGGGTAGGACGCTTTTGATCACTTCCAGGACCGGTTCGCCATAATAAAAGGAAATCCCAAAATCCCCTTTAAAAAAATTTATGAGATAAATCAGATACTGGACGTAGAGAGGCCGGTCCAATCCAAATTGTTGCCTTATCGAGGCCACGTCTTCAGGCGTCATTGCGGGATCAATAATCATGGACGAGGGGTCGCCCGGAGCTATCCGAAAAAGGACGAACAACAAGGTCATAATGAAAAAGAAAGTAATGATTATCTGGAAGGTTCGATTAATTAGATAGCGCCTGAGTTCCACCGCCGCCCCCCTATTACCCCTATTTTGTCGGTTTGAGGACCATAAACGTCCAGGTGTTGCCAATCCCCACCGGCATATTCACCCAGCCGGTAAACCGATCATCCCGAACGCACTCGGATTCATCTGGAGCAAACAGAGGAATGTAGGGGAGATCCCGAATAATCATCCGTTGCATCTGAAACAAGATGTCTCGCCTGGCCTCGAAATTGATTGTCGTACTCGCCTTGTGGGCCAGTTGATCAAACTCCGGATTCCGGTACCCGCAATAATTGCTCCCGTTCTTTCTGTCCGAGGCAGAGTTGAAGAAATTATCCAGGTACGCCCCGTCAAAGGATAACCTGGCCCAGCCAAAAACGAACATGTCGAAGTTGCGCTCTGTTTTAACCGACTGCATCAGGGCCGACTGGGCCGCCGGACGCGAAACCACCGGGATGCCGAAGTTGCGAAGCCATTCCTGGACGATCATGGCCGTCATGGCCCGAGAGGCATCATAATCGGCCGGGGGGCAAAGCAAAACAGATGACTCCATCGGCGTACCGTCCGGCAGTATTAATCCCTCGCCCGGTTGAATGGCCCCATCCTTAGTCAATGGCGAGACTTTCCATTTGTACCCGGCCGCCTCCAGGATGCTCACGGCCTTCTTGATCCGGTCGGGGTGGCTCATCCCCAGTCCATATTTCTCGGTATTCGGGTCAAACAAGGCGGCATTGGCCGGAGGAATGATGGTGTCCAATCGACGGCCATACCCCTGGAGGACTCGCTCCACCAGAAATGCCTTATCAATGATATAGGCCACGGCCTGACGGAAGGCCGGATCGCTAAAAGGTTTCTTTCTAAGATTAAAGCCCAGGTAATAAATGCCGTCCTTAACGTTGGTATATGTCTTTATGCCCGGCGCACCCTTCAGGTCTTTGATGAAACCGGGGTGCACGCCGGAATACAAAAAGTCAATATCTCCCTTCTTAACGGCCAACACCGCGGCATCGTTGGTCCCATAGATCTTGAACAGGATGTTCTCGACATATGGGCCGATTTTCATTCCGTCTACCGTTTTACCAGCGGCGAAAAAATGCTTATTCTTTTCCATTAAGACATATCCGCCCCGCTGCCATTCCTTAAGCTTGAAGGGACCATTCCCCACAGGCATCTCATTGACATAAGAGGTCAGGCCATTAAGCGGATTGCCGGTCTTTTTGGCCTGGGCGACCACCTGTTCCCATCTCTTTTTCGGGACGATCAGAGAGGTTAGCGCCCGGCTTTCAAAAAAGGCCATGGGCTCGGTGAGTTTAAAGACAATGGTCTTGGGGCTCTTCACAGTTATCTCTTTGACGTGTTCCCAATCGGAAATATGTCTAGGCACGTTAAGTTCTTTGATGACATTGGCGGTAAAGGCCACGTCTTCGGCCGTAAGAGGGGTCCCGTCAGACCATCTGGCCGGTTTCAAGTCAACCGTCACTTCGGTCAGGTCTTCGCTATACTGGGGAGGACCTTCGGCCAGCCAGGGAATGAGACGAAGCGTCTTAGGATCATGAATATACAAAGGCATGTAAATGAGGGCCAACACCTTCTTTTCCCACACGCTACTGGCCAAGAAGGGATTCAACGTCTTGGGTTCCTGGAGGAGTCCCACCTTAAGAAAAGCCTGGCTTGAAGCCGCCCTAACAGTTTTCGGAGAGATCATGACAGATAGTGCCAGGCTTAAAAATAACAGACAGGATATCAAACCAAGATTTAGCCTCATCAGGGTGGGCCTTCTCAAGTTAACCATGACTACTCCTTAATTATGAGTTACGGGTTACGGATGAAAGATAACTAGACCTTGAACGGTTACAACTGACTCTTTGGTGGGTGCCCTTACCCAGGGTGGGGTCGATCAAGAACAATGGTGACCGTTCGGGGTCTAACTATTTTTCCAGGGAATCGACCACTGAAGTCTCTATATGTAATGACGATAGGCGGTTAATGCGGGGAATCCCCCCAGGGCTGACGTAATTGACCTCGATCAGACGGCCGTCAATCAAATCTAGCCCAACGAAGACAAAACCATCTGACACCAGTCGGGGACCGATTCGGAGGCAGACGTCCTGTTCACGAGAAGTCAGGTGATGAGGCAACACCTGGCCGCCCAAACTGACATTGGTCCGGAAGTCCCCTTTGGCCGGAAGGCGGCGCATGGCTCCGACCGGCTCACCGTTGAGCATCAACACCCGGACATCCCCCTGCATCACCTGGGGTAGATATTCTTGAACCATCACCGGCGGCTCGATAGCTCCAGCGGCGCCCGGGAAAAAGAGCCGTATGGCCGGCTCGTCGTCCTCAATCAGGCCGGGATGAATCTTCACTACCCCCTGGCCGCCATATCCGGACAATGGTTTTACTACCACGCCATGAGGATATCGCCCAGCCAGGTCAAGTAATTCAGCCCGGTTATCCACCAGCCGGGTTGACGGAATAACATCAGGAAAGTTTAAGATGTAAGTCTTGCCGTCGGCCTCGATCATGGTGCCCGGCCGGTTGAGCATCACCGGTATGGTCCCCGAGTCGGCATTTGCCTCGGCCAGTAAACCGGCACAGGAGATATCCAGGGGTGGATTTTGCCGCCAAAATAGAATATCCAGATCATCA
>JADFXK010000305.1:0-594 GCA_015233625.1 Deltaproteobacteria bacterium
CTGGGCCAGTTTATTCAGACAAATCTGAATTGGCGGACTGCTTCCTATAATAGTCTGCCGTTTAAGGACGGCCGGTGGTTTGGGGGCTCGCTTTTCTTCCCGGTATTCCAAAGCTCGGGTCAGGGGCAAAATCATGTTATTGATAGAAGACCCTTTTTCCACGTATCCCCAGGCCCCGCTTTTGATCGCCAATTCAGCCCCACTGGGGTCACCAACGCCGGTAATAATGATCACATCGGGTGCAGAAAGCGCTTTTTTGATCTGAGGTAAAATATCCAGGCCGAAACCATCGGGCATCATCACATCAAGAAAGACCACGTCGATCTCTTGGAGGAGCGCCTTGCGCAGTCCGTCAGACAGGGTGTGGGCCATATCAGGATGATGCCCCATTTTTAGCAACCTGGAGGACAAGAGATCGCAGAGTCGGTCATCATCGTCAATGATCAGGATATTCGCCATGTAAACCTCGAGTCGGTCCTTCTGTTCTTAACAAAACGGCAACCGGAGGGGAAATCACATCTAACCCTGACGGCACGCCCGGCATGATTCGACCACATACAAAGTCTCAGGCTCCGGCGCCCCTTTCAATCTAGC
>JADFXK010000305.1:604-5337 GCA_015233625.1 Deltaproteobacteria bacterium
CAGTTTGTTATTTATAAAACGAGCGACACAATGGTCACTACATTATTTTAACTTTATGTTATATTTAAACAAAAAGGCACGTTTTGAATTCCCAAAGAAATTTGGTCAAATGCCTGGTTAGATAAGACGACCTCTCCGGACTCGGCCACAGATTGAATTCGATGGGCCATATTCACCGGTGCCCCAACAATACCATACTTGGCTCGTTTTTCAGATCCGATGTTCCCGACAATCACCTCTCCCGTAGTCACTCCGATGCGCATCTTCAGCTCCGTCAACGCGGCCGGCTGATCCTCTTCGTTGAATCTTCCCATGTCCTTTTGCATTTCAAGGGCGCAACAGACAGCCGTCTTCACCTGGGGCGGGATCGGACCATCAAGAGGATCAAAAAAAACCAGCATCCCATCACCAATAAAATCAACGATTATCCCATGATGTTTTTGGATGATGTCGATCATGCTTGAAAAGTAACTATTTAGCAGAGAAATGGTTTTATCTGGGCTAAGCAGGTGGGATATCTGAGTGAATTGACATAAATCCGACATCAAGACCACCACCTGCCGCCGATCCCCACCCAGACCTGCCGCTTCCGGCCGCTTCATCAATTCTTTGGCTATTTCCTGATCTACATAACGGCCGAAAGTGTCCCGAATGAAATCCCGTTCCCGGAGTCCTCGGACCATGGTATTAAAGCTAATTATTAGCTGGCCCAGTTCATCTCGCCTGGTGACAGGCAAGGGTTCCCCGTAGTTTCCTTTGGCCACCTCATCGGCGGCCAGAGAGATGTTTCTGATGGACCTGGCCATGCTGCCGGCCACCAGGCGGATCAGAATAACGATAATCAGAAGACAGCCAGCCCCACCGATTGCATAATAGTCCCTAAACCGAACGATCGGCGCCCGCACTTTGTCACCTGGGGCAAACATAATGATGGCCCAGGGGACGTTCTTCATTTTATAAAATCCAACTATCCGATCAGGTGGATGGCCCCGTCCCGACCGGGTTCCAAAGGGTCGTTGCTTCATGTCTTGCAACAAACCCAGTTCCAAGGGATCATTGGTTGCACCCAGAAAACTATGCCCCGCGTCCATAGCTTTAGTATGAGCCAAGTAGTGCCCTGTGCTATCCACCAGACAAGCCAGATCACTCTGCCACCAGCCCAGCCTTTGAACGTCTTTCATCAAGTAGGCGAAACTGATCGTTACTCGAAGGGTCCCCACAATCTTGTCTCGATCATCTACGAAATCGGAAACCAGGGTGACTGTCTGTAGCCCGGCTACCGCGTCGTAGCTCGGAGGTGTAATCGGCGCCATCATTGACCGCATAAAATGACGACGCAACCCCAGACGCGGCCGGCCCTGGAGGGCGGGCGGTACCCCAGGCACCGGGCATTCATCGGCCCAGTCCAGCTCAACCCCAACCACCCCCTCCTGGAGTTTCAATTGCTGCACCAGCCACTCCTGGACCACAGTTCCATTGAGGCCATCCGACGCCGATTGAAACATTCGGGTTAACTTAAAAATTTTGCCCAGGTTCATGTCGATGCTATTGGCCGCCCGTTCCAGTCTGAGGATGGCTGACTCTCGCCATTGATTCACCATGATATTTCTAGCCAAAATGAACTCGAAAGACCCCAGGATGATCAAGAGCATCGAAACGGGCAAAACTAAGAAAATGATTAAGCGTTGTTGCAAGCTTTTAAGCATATTAGGCCAGTTAAGTGGATCGATTTATCGCAAAAATCTGTGAGTTCGTAAACAGAAAGGAAAACGACTGCAGTTACAATCTTTAGTCCTAACGGCGGGCTGAACTGAGAAGAACAAACCTGGGCAGGCGGCGACATTTCTGGGATGAACCAAAATCTGCCGCAAGAACAGAGCCGGAACCATCAAGTTTCTTCCAGTCCAGTATCAACGCTGCCGGACGGCCCTAATGGTACCCCTTAATGTAACTTTAGTCAATCAACTAGTGGGCATCACGTTGAGTCCGCGGACAACTGAGAAACGGTGTTTTTCCAAATCCAAACCCCAAAAGGATCTGACTCATCCGGTGAGGTGGCGACCTGATTGGTTAGGAAATGTTTAGGCTGGCGCCAATTTTCCCGGCTAAGCTGGTCACCTCGGCCATGACGGCCTTGGCGTCTAAGGTGGTGAAGGCATAATCATCATATACCACCCGGCCATCAATAATCACGTGCCTCACGTCCGAACCTCTGGCCGTAAAAACAAGTGCGGAATAGGGATGGTAGACCGGCGTCAGATGCGGCCGGTTAACCTCCACCACGATCAGGTCAGCTCGCTTTCCCATTTCCAGGCTTCCGATGCGGTCATCCAAACCCAGCACCCGAGCCCCCTCAATGGTGGCCATCCTGACCACTTGTTCAGCCGGCAACACCGTCGGATCCCCGCAAGTCACCTTGTGCAGCTTGGCCATGGTATCCATCTCGGCCAACATATCCAGGTCGTTATTCCTGGCGCAGCCGTCAGTGCCCAACCCCAGACGCAGCCCCTGGGCCAGCATATTGACCACCGGGGCCACCCCCGAGGCCAGCTTCATGTTGCTTTCCGGCGCAGAAGCCACGGCTGTCCCGGTCATGGCCAGGTCCGCGATGTCGGCTTCATCGATATGGATCAAGTGGACTCCCACCGTGCTGCGATCCAGGATGCCCAGTTGCTTCAGATATCGGACCGGCGTGACCCCATGCACTTGCTGCAGCATAGCCACTTCATCTTTAGTTTCAGCAAGATGAATAAAAAATAGAGTATTCTGCCGCCGGGCCAGGTCCTTGGCGCGTTGTAAGGTGTCCGGTCCACAGGTGTAGCAGGAATGGCAGAACACCGCCGGATGGACCAGGTCCGACACCCCCTGCCACCGGCTCAAAAACTCCTGGGCGACCGTCACATTTCGGGCTGGGTCCGGCACCCCCGGCGCGGGAAAGTCAACCACACCCTGCGCGGGCATGGCTCTGATCCCGGCCTCCAGCGCCGCTTTGACCACCCCGTCCTCACAAAAGTAGCCGTCCGCAAAGGTGGTCGTCCCTGAAGCGATCATCTCCAAAATAGCCAACTTTGCGCCCAGGTAGGTCATCTCCGGGGTGACAAATCGGGCTTCCGCCGGAAATATATAATCCTCCAACCAGCGCATCAACGGCTGATCATCGGACAGCCCTCGAAAACAGGTCATAGGGGCGTGGACATGGGTATTAATCAATCCTGGGAGAATAAATCCCCCTGCTGCGTCAATGGTCCGGACCGCGTTCAGGGTGGGCGTGGAATCTGCTCTCGGGCCCACCCAAACAATAGCCCCGTCCTTAATCAAAACCAGACCATCCGGGATAATCCCCGCCGCGGCCATGGTAATCACGGTACCATTGGTGATCATCAAATCGAAGTTAGCGGATCTCTCCAATGTACCTCCTTAACCTGGATATAGTCATACATGACACTCTTAAAGCCGATCGTCGCAGGTGAGGAAAAAGCGATGGAAAAACGACATCACCTCGATTACAGATCATCATAGGCCTCCATTCCCGGCGAATTCCAATCCTCCTCGAAAGATCGCAAACGTATCCATGTTTCCTGGGAGTCTGTAACAGACCAACCAAGTTTGTCGATAGAAAGTTGGCGTTGTGTTTCTTGGGATTTTTTCGATGGTCTATCAACCTCAGCCTTTTCTTCGTCAGACCCGCATAAAACATGAACTAAATCTTCGGACAGTTCCGGGAGCGACTGAACCTCATCCGGCGGCAAAGTTTTGATGAATTCTTTGATTCGGTCAACGCTATCCCCCAAGAATCTTAATGCCAGAGTTTCCATTGTAGTCCTCCACAACGTAATCGTTTAGCCTTGCATCGGTCATTTCATATTCATCAAATTACCATAATTGAAGTCAAAGAAAAAGCTCTTTGTCTCCGTCGTCATTGAAGAGTCGTTAAGGATGCCAAGGGAAATTGCAGATATGATTTTTAGCATTTATTTTCAAACCGTTGAACCTATTCTTTACTGAGTCTATTGACAGCACAATATCCGATGGTTGTCAACACAAGTTCAACGCCTGCCCGATTCCAGGACCAAAACATTTATAAAATTGTCGGGCGCACCGAAAAAAACCCCGCCAGATCGAACCGGCAGGGTTTATTGAGGCTGCTTTAGGCTGAGCACATCGAGTCGGGTAAAGTCGTTGCGGCTCACGGGCCACATAAAAATTGCGTTTACCAATTCAAATCACTGAGGATACCGACCGGTCCACTGGAAGAAATGGCCGGTCCATTCATGAAGTACAACCAAACAATCCCAGCAGTGGTGTACCACCAGAGGATATCCACTTTTCCATCCCAGCGGTCCAGGGACCATCATTCTTTCTAGGTGTTGTTGAGGCCAGGTGCCGGGGCGAGTCCGGCTGGATCACCGCCTGCCCCCTCGGAACCGAACTGGAATGTCACCTCTTTAACCCTTCTGTTTCCTTCTCCTCAAACCTTCCATCGGCCATCCCTCCCCATTCCTGCTATTGCCGATTATTGGCCATTGATGGGTGTCCAGCCGCTGTATGGACCGTATATTGTGCAACTGGTCTGAGTATTGGTGCTATTGAGGGTCCAGATGCTGGCAGATCCACCCGTTCCCGCCCAGAGCAGCGTTCTTTTTGTTGAATCGGATGAGTTATAGCTGTAGCTCACCGGCGTCCAGCCACTGTAGGGGCCGTATACTGTGTAGTTTGTTATTGGAATATTGGAA
>JADFXK010000306.1 GCA_015233625.1 Deltaproteobacteria bacterium
TATGCTGGTGAGACTGGCCAGACTGCAAGGGACGGAGGAATTCAATATCTTGTTTCGGCCGGGAAATAGTGAAATCACAAAAGAATCTAGGGAATACGAGCGGCTTATCCAGTATTTTGACGTCCTGACCAGGGAGGCTAAAGGTCGCCCGATTCTCCTAATCTCCCTGGGGTCTGCCCCTGTCCCAGGAAACACGGGGTTTAACCTGCTTCTAGCCGAGAAACGAGCTGGCGCACCGTTGGCGCTGGCTGATAAGTATTTAGGCGATATCCCCCATGAAACCTTCCAGGTCTGGGGCATTGGGGATCACTATCCGCCAGGAGAAGCTGAACTCAAGATATATCAACGATACCAAAACACCAGGTTAGTTGCCCTGTACCTGATAGACCGACTCCCGCCCCTCTTGCCGGACCAGCCCTTGCCGGACCAGCCCTAGCCTTCCGGCCAGGCTAAGCTTCCCGACGGCCGGCCGGATAAGACCCCAGGACTTTCATAAAGGCACAATGGGGATTCATCATCGAAATGGCCTCCTTGATTCGTTCTTCCTCCCGGTGACCTTCAATATCTGCATAAAACAAATATTCCCAGGTCCGGACCTTCATGGGTCTGGACTCTAAGTGGGTTATGTTTATTCCTCTCTCAGCCAAGGGGGCCAGGGCGCGATGAAGGCTGCCCGGCTCGTGCTTCAAAGAGAATAAGAACGTTGTCTTATCCCTGCCGGAGGGCTTGGCGTCCGATTTGCCCAAGGAGAGGAACCGGGTAACGTTATGGGGATGGTCCTCAATACTCTCCATTAATATTTTCATTTGATAGATTTCAGCAGCCAGACTGCCGGCGATGGCGGCCGCCGCAGGATCTTCCGCGGCCAATTTGACGGCCACAGAGGTGCTTCCGACTTCATGCAATTCGACCCGGGGTAAGTTCCCCTTAATCCAGGACCGACATTGGGCGATGGGCATGGGGTGGGAATAAAGGCGTTTAATTTGGTCCAAATTTTCCGCCCTGGTCACCAGATGATTCCTGATCCTGACAAAAGTTTCGGCCGAGACGCTGAGATTATATTGAAAAAACAGGTCCAACGTTTGGGCGATGGAGCCCTCAAAGGAATTCTCCACCGGGACCATGCCCTGGCGGCAAATATCTTTTTCCACCAGCTTGAAGATATCTTCAATGGATTCGGCCGGGCGGCAGGTAGTCCCCGCACCGTAGACGGCCAAAACCGCTTGATGGGAAAAAGTGCCCTCAGGGCCCAAATAAGCCACGGCCAATGGTTGTTGAGCCAACCGGGAGGTCTTGATAATCTCCATAAAAATTCCCCGGACGGCCTCCGGGGCTAAGAGATCCTGAGCCTTGGCCGCCAACCGGTCAAGGACCTTTTCTTCCCTGGCCGGGTCAAAAACGTCCAGTCCCTTTTCTTTTTTTAACTTCCCGATTTCGGTTGATTTTTTTTGCCGTTGGAGAAGAAGATCAAGGATTCTATCGTCAATGTCGTTTATTGCCGATCGGAGATTTTCCAGTGGCTCCAATTGAGGGCTGATTGAGGATTGTGTTGCCATCAGCTTACCTTCCTTATATTATTTGAACATAACTAGAGATTTTGATTGAGCCGGGCCGCCGACCGGCACTTCCAAAGACGTCTCGCAGGTATAACTACCCGGTCGGATCAACCACGAGATGGGTCAGATCTAGTTGAAACGGCCCCAAGTTAGAGCGGACAGTGCCCGGTCGGAAAACCAGGGGCATTATGGCTCAAAAATCGCTTCGGCACAAGCGGAATAATCTTTCCGGGCCCGGAAGATATGTTTTCTTTCGGCCTTCCATTTTCCTTATTCATGTGTTAGAATTTAAGAAGTAAAGACGGCTTTATGGGCGCAGTCATCCAATTATGATTGTGAGCCGGCTGGAGATTGGCGGAGTTGATGCCTTACCGGGCGCAAAATGTCAAGGGGGAAAAACCACATGAAAAAGAAAGAACCGCAACAAACCGTGGCGGAAGAGACAATTCAACCCTCCGTGCTCAACCGGATCTTCCAGAACAAGTGGGTGTTCTTGGTTGCCCTGGCTATGTTGGTGCTGGCCATAGTTCTCTTTTTGGACGCCCTGATCATTTTCTATCAGGCCCTGATCAGGTTCATCAGTGCCATGACCACGGCTTTTGTCGGACTATTTGACACTCTCCTGGGCAGCGCCGCGGCGTTGTTGGCCGCCCTTATTATCCTGGTCATTATGTTCTGGATTGTCAAAAAGATCTTTTATGCCAGAAAGAAGTAGCTCGGCTGCCCCTGACCGCGACAACCTGGCTGCTTCACACTAAACACCATGATTATGACCGAGATGAGGAGGTGCCTTTGGGGATGAATCAATCTAGTCTGGGGATATATCTTCACACGCCATTTTGCGTAAAAAAATGCGCTTATTGTGATTTCTATTCGATTACGGATCGTCGGCTGATAGGACCATACGTGGATGCCCTGAAAAGGGAGATTCAACGAGCGGAATGCCTCGGCCAGGTGGACACCGTTTATTGGGGTGGCGGGACCCCGTCCATACTGCCGGTGGAAACCGTGGCTGAGGTCATGGACGTCCTGGCCGCCAGGTTTGAGATATTGCCGGACGCCGAAATCAGCCTGGAAGCCAACCCCGGGACCGTGAACTCAGCCTATTTGAAGGAACTGAAAAGGACTGGAATCAATCGGCTCAATCTGGGGGTCCAATCCCTTAACGATCAAGACTTATCTTTTCTGGGCCGGATCCATAACGCCGGGGAAGCGGTAAAAGCAATTGATCTGGCCCGGCAAGCCGGATTCGAGAATCTGGGGATCGACCTGATCTATGGTCTACCGGGTCAAACCCGGTCTGATCTGGAGCATCAGATAAGGACCGCCGCTGCTCTGACC
Source organism: Deltaproteobacteria bacterium (assembly GCA_015233625.1). GTDB lineage: Bacteria > Desulfobacterota > JADFXK01 > JADFXK01 > JADFXK01 > JADFXK01. The sequence continues at coordinate 2,898 of JADFXK010000306.1, forward strand.
GTGGAACACATCTCCTGCTACCTGTTGACCCTGGAGCCGGCCACGCCGTTGGCCCGACGAGTGGCCCAGGGGACCGTGGCCTTGCCGGATGAGACACAAGCCAGCCAATTAATGACGGCCATGGCCGAACTACTGGCCGCAGCCGGTTACCACCGTTACGAAATTTCCAATTTTGCCAGGGAAGAACGCTATATTTGCCGGCATAACCGGCGCTACTGGACGATGGCCCCCTACCTGGGGTTTGGCCCGGCCGCCCATTCCTTTGTGCCACCCCGGCGCTACTGGAATCTATCTTCGGTTTCCGGTTATATCGAGGCCATAACCGACGGCCGCGGCCCTGTGGCCGGATCTGAGACCCTGACCAGGGAACAGCGGATATTGGAAGCCGTCTACCTGGACTTGAGATTGATCGAGGGGATTGACCTGGCAGCGTTTGAGTCGGTATTCCAGGTGACGGTTCAACATCTGTTTGGACCGCATTGGGCCGGGCTGCTGGCCTCAAATATCCTGGAAATCAATAACGGCTGGCTGCGATTAACCGAAAAGGGCCTGTTGCTGGCCGACGCCGTGCCTCTTTATCTGGATATCTGACCGCCGGTCGAACCACCCGGCCCAAAACAGCAACCAGGCATTCAGGAGGATGGATCGCGGTCAATCCGCCTCCAAAATGCACGAACTCAAAAGTATCAGATCGTCAAGGCGGTTTTGGATCACATCTTTGAAAATGCCGATGTCCAGCGTCTGATATTCATGAACCAGGATGTTCCTGAACCCGACCATACTTTCCAGACGGTTCGCTAACTCTTTGGTGATTATCCCAGCCCCGGCCAACAACCTAAATCCTTCTCTGTTTTCTTTCGGTATGCCCAGTTTCTTAATCCTGACGATGTGATTAGCCAGATCAATACATTGCTCCGAAGCCCGCTGAAGATTTGCGGCGATGGCGTCTTGCCTGAGATGGTCTTCTTCGAATGGTAGATCGGAAGGCGCGGCGTAATACAACCGAATCTGCCTGACGCACCGTTCAATGCTCTCCTTTTTGTTGAGAATCACATCGTTAATCATCCGTTCAATACCCTTTTCGACTGGACAACTTCTTCCAATATGGCCTTCCGCTGGTAGTTTAGTCTCTGATAGAATGACATGGTCATCATTTCGAAGTAATCAACCGCGGTTTTGTCGGCGCAGAAGATGAGACGTCCCGTCTGAATGATCTCGTGCTGAAATACGGTGTTGACCAGACGGATATTGACCAGATCAACCGGTCTGCCCGTCACGGAAGCCAGTTCGGACCAACATTCGGTCAAGGCCAGGTGGCCGATTGCCCTAACCTCGCCGGCGGGGAACAGGAGGGCCAGATCGATGTCGCTGTCTTCCCGCTCAAATTCGGTGCCGGTGGAACCGAACAGGTAAACGGCCTGCACCCTCGGGTAATGCTTTCGGATGATGGTGACTATTTCTTCCGGAGTCAGGAGCCCACCTCCACAATCTTTATCGGATCATTGCCGAAGATATCCAAGACCTTAGGTGAGCGTATCCCCAGCCGGAACCATTCCGATACGATTAACCTTGGTAGATGGTCGGATCGGGTATCTCGGCCTCCCGGAATCCATTCATCCTGATGATACAACTGTCGCACTGGCCGCAGGACCGCCCCTCCGGGTCGGGATCATAGCAGCTCAAGGTCAGGCTGTAGTCAACGCCGAGGGAGGTGCCGAAGGAAATGATTTCGGCCTTGCTCAGGCTAATCAGAGGCGTCCTGATCCGGAGGGCCATTTCACCCGTGGCCGTGGCTTTAGTGGCTAAATTGGCCATCCGCTCGAACGCGGCGATGAACACCGGTCGGCAATCCGGGTAACCGGAATAATCCACCGCATTCATCCCGGCAAAAATACTTGAAGCTCCTCTGACTTCGGCATAGGCCATGGCGACGGACAGAAAGATGGTGTTCCTGGCCGGGACATAGGTGATGGGGATGTCCTTTCCGATTTCATCCATGGACCGCCCCTTGGGCACCTCCCATGGTCCCGTCAGAGCTGAGCCCCCAAAAATGGATAGATCCAGGCCGAATACGACATGTTCGGCTACACCCAGTGACTCGGCCACCTTAGCCGCGGCTGTCAATTCCGCCTGATGACGCTGACCATAACGGAAACTCAAAGCGTGCAGGTCGAACCCCTCCTTTTTGGCCACAGCCAAACAGGTGGCCGAGTCAATCCCGCCACTGAGTAAAACTATCGCTTTTTCTTTCATGGTTAGACACCTCTACTTTCCGGCGACCAGATATACTTATGGAGCTGCAACTGGAGCCTGACTTGAAGACCTGAGGTCAAAATCGAGGCGGCCAGGCGAGCCGGCGGCATAGCTCCAAAGACTGGTGAAAATAAAATAACAGCCCGGGAGGCCAGGCCGTCG
>JADFXK010000307.1 GCA_015233625.1 Deltaproteobacteria bacterium
CATCTTCCCGGAACTGTCAAACTTTAGGAGTCCCCCGGCAGAGCCGGGGGTTTACCTATTTTTATTACATATAATTGTCAAATGGTATTTTTTTCTTGGAGACGTCGGGATAGATTGCAGATTAGCTTCAATTCCGGGCGATATGGCGGCCACCGGATTCATCAAAGCGGCTTCAGGAACGGCGACCCGATGGGGCGACGGCCCTCACAACCCAACCCCCTCACGCCTGGACATTGATCACGTTGAAACTCCGTTCAGCGAAGGCTTTGGGCATATCAGGACGGGGCACCTGACCTTTGGGAGCGACCCGGCTGCTCAGGTCCACCACCCCGAAATCAAGGGCCTGCAACCGCTCCTTTAGTTCCGGCAGAGCCGTCTTGACGAAATCGTTGACATCATCCCGGGCCACGGAGAATTGGATGCCGATCTGCCGTTGCTCCATCCGGGCATCGACGCGCAGGTCGCCTAATCCCTTCAAGTTAAGAAAAAAGACCATATAGATTCGATTTGGATCAGATTGCTTCTTGCCCTTTTCTTTGTTGGACCGAAAGCGGATCATCAGGTCCGCCGTCCTCAATCCTTCCGGGAGGGAAAAGGGAATCTGAAAGGTGAATTGTTGTTCATTCTTCCCGGATACAACATTAGTCACCTGGTTCAACTCAATATTCTGAATCCCTTGCTTCACCGCCTGGGCCAGCTTGGTGATCACGTCGGACCGGTCGCTATCGAGCACCTGAGGCTGAGAGCCCCCCGGCCCCTTTTTGTCGCCGGCCGTCAACTCCTTCTGGACCGACATCAGCAACCCCTTCAGGTCCTTTTGGGACAACTCATGTGGCGGCGGTTGCCCCTTACCGTCCGTCTCCACGTACCTGGCCAGCTTGGATTCGTACGAGATCCCGGAGTTCTCCACAAAATTCTTAAAAAAATCCACTGACTGTCCTTCCACATCAACCGTCAATGAACCAATCAAATCCAGCAGCTTCTGGGCCGTGGCCGAGGACACGGCTCCCTTGTCCGGACTCACAACCCGGTCGGACAAGGTGGTCAAATCATCTTTGAGGGCGTTGCTCAACAGTTGCTGGAGACCAGACTCCGTGTCCGGGTTCAGATTTTTCATGAGCGCGTCCGAGATGGACTTATATAGGACCAGCGTCTTGTTGTTGCCTCCGGGCAAGTCGTTGACCTGGGACAGCAGCGCCTCCATATTCGACAGCATATCCCTGGCGGAGGCGTCCTGACCTATCTGGGCGGCAGTCTGCCCGCCACCTTGCACCAGCGCGGCAATATCCGAATCCACCCCGGACAGGGTGTTGAGCAGACCGGCATTAGACTTGGCCAGGCCGGTTAGAACTGAGCTAAGATATTCGGGATTATTGGTTTTCAGCTCGCTCAGCAGGGCCGTCAACATGGACTTATCGGTAGCCGCCAGTTTCGTAAAGACTTCCGGGGCCAAATCGGGATTGGCCTTGACCAGCCTGGCTGCCAGAGCGGAAGCATTCCTGGCCGGTCCGGCCGCAGCGCCTTCCGAGACGGCATCGGTATTGCCCAGCAATTGATTTAGTTGATTGGCCGCGTCCGGGGGCAGATCCTTCATAATCTCCTGGAGCAGCTTAGGATTATCATTTTGTAGACCCTGGACCAGGCGGCCGAACATGGAATCCAGCTCCTGAGACACGGCCTGGCCATTAATTCCCTGTCCCGGCCCCAGGATATCGGCGATGACCTTCTCCAACTGCTGGAAGAGGTCGCCCAGCGGCGCCTTAGCCGATAAATTAGACCGCAAGAGCGACAGCGTGGCCTCCTTGGTCTGATCTTCCCCCGCCAGTACGGTCATGGCCACCTGAGGCGTCAGGCTGGTCACCTTCAGGGTCAGGTTTTGGCCGGGCGACAGGCTGCGTTCCGATTCGGCCAGGACGCGCTGGCCATTGATGTCAATCACCGCCTGACCGCCGCTCTGGATCTCCACCACCGTGGCCTTGAGGACCTGACCCAGGACATAATCCGCCTGGGCGGCGTCCGGCTTAACCGCGGCATCCGGGTTGGCCGCAGACATGGCCATGTCCACATTCCCACCGGAAAACCTGGTGTACATCTTGATCATATTAAGACCCGGAATATCCATCGGAGTCCCTTTTCAATGATGGAGGATGGCGCGCCGACTGGCGATGGGGTTATTGCCGACCACTAATCAGGCGAATTAGTCGAGTTATGGTACTGACGACGCTATTGATAAGGTCGTAAATGAATAGGCCATATATGTATATAATCTTGGGGACGTCAGTTCCCTCCGCGTTATTCGGTTGGGTGGGAGCTAACGAGACAGACACGTATTTCAGTTCTTTCATAACTTCTTCATATGCACTTCGAAAGTTTTTGGGTGTATATATTTTAAGAGCGGCCTTGAACGCGGCGCGAGATTTTTTCAGATTCTCGGCCGCGTTACCGGTGGGCAATGACCTGTAGATAATGCCAAGGAGAAACTGGCCGTTGGCATGATGCTCAGAGAAAGCGTCGACGGTAAGGATAGTCAAAGAGTCCTCGATTAGGCTTCTGGCTCGCTCATATTTCTCTCCAGATTTTCCCGGCCCGGCCTCATATAAGCATTTGCCTAACTCATATTTTAGCAGGGCCTTAAGTACAGGAATATCTTCAGGAGACTGAATATTAAGCCCTTCTTCAAAGCAATCGAGAGCTGTCTGAAGATGAGTGTTCTCATCACTTTTGCTTAACAAATAGTAAGCCGATCCCATAAAAATTGTTGCGAAAATCAATTTAGTCGGGTTATCATTCCGACTAGCAGACCGGGAAGCCTGGCGTAGGTATTTGATGCAGTCCTGTAAATTCTTTTCTCTATCTCCACTGGCCAACGCAATATTGGCCATACCCAGCCCAATCAAAGCATCAGCACATTCCGGCCTGTTTCTTTCAGGACCGAATGTCTCCAGCGCTCTGTTGTATAAGGCTATAGCCTCCTTCCGACGCTCTTCATCGTCAGACAAGACGTACGCGTCGGCCAAGTTTACCAAAGCCTCGGCGTGCTTGGTTTCTTCTCTTGAATAAAAATCAACCAGTTGTAGTCTTAAGAGTATCTCATCTTCATAATCTTCAGCCAGACGATAGAGATCAGCCAAGGATTCCTTGATCCGAGCGGTCAATTCCTGGTCTTCGGCGGCTTCCTGCAATTGCTCCTTGAACAGGTCGATCAACTGCCGGATGTATTCCATGTCCTTATCACCCACAAATCTGAGCTTTTCTTCCATTCGCAAGGACATGGCCAGATCCCGGGGGGTGAACGGCTGTCCTTCGAAGCTGTATCGTTGGGGTATCCAGGAAAAAAGATCCCGGGCGTGCTTCATCATGAGTTCGGCGATATGGGGATAAACCAGGAAGACAAAATTGCGGTTTAGGGCATAGACGGCCTCACGGGCGTGATTAAGGTTTCTGAGAAAGTCAACAGTCACCTCCCTTTCCGGGAAAGCCATATTCTTCAGAAACCAAATCTGGACTCCGGGTTCCTTTTCCACCGTACGGGCCACGAACTCGGATATGGACTCAGCCGGACCCCGGTTGGAAAAATCTAGCACGGCCGAATTCTTACCTTCTTTTTTCAGGGCCGCCTTGATCTTGACCACCAAATCACCTAAGGTAGCGTTGTCCGGAGCGTCAACCAGGTAAAAACCGGAATCCTTTTTGCTCAACGCAGTTATGAGCAGACCGAGGTCATCACTTTGCATTGATCCAATCCTTGTCGATTGTCTCCAAGATGCTCTTAACCGCGGGGTGAACGTCCATCCAGTGTTCACCATTGTATTCCACCACGGCCAAGCAGGACAGCAATAGAATATTGATCTTGTCCAATCCGAATTGTTTGGGCTTTGAGTTGTCCACTTCTATGAGCCGCCGATATAAGTCTTTGGTTGTAATCTCCTTGTCCTCTCGGCCTTCGACGGTGATCATCCCCAAATACTTTCGCTTCAGCCGGTTAAAGGCGTAATCAGCCCGCTCTTGGTCGATTATCGGCAGCTTTTTGAATTCAGCCGAGGTGGCGGCGATCTCTATCATCTCGAACAGGTCTCGTAGAACTCCGCCGCATCGGTCTATCATAATCTCTAATACATCTTTGGCAAACAAGGAAAGTTCAGCTCTGCGTTCAACGATTTGTTTGATAACTTCAATGCCGGGATCAAATGGGCCGCCGGATCGGGCGCACACCTTGAGCATGGGCAGGCTGACTATTTCAAAGCAACCGGCGATGTCCGCAAGTTCCGGCCTGGTTAGGGTGAATATGGACACGGCGAAGACGACTCTGACCTGAAGCTCGGAGAGTATTCCGGAATGTTGGAAAAATATCTCATGGGACCGACCGGTCTCCACTTTGTCCATGTCTTCCACGATGATCAGTAGTCTCTTCCCCTGACTCTCCAAAGCTTGATCGACCGCGCTGGCCAGGAGGTTACAGTGGGCCTTTAACAGGCTTACTCTATTTTCAAGATTCGTGCGGTATTCTTTTTTGGTTGAAGACCCGGCTTTAATCGCTGTCTTGAATTCGGCGAACAGGCCGATCAGAGAAGACAGAACTCCCCGGTTGGCCTTCAATCCCGCCCCGACCTCCAACATATAACCTGTATCCTCAGATTTTATCGTCGTGACCTGAGTCAGCCAGCTTTCGATTAGCTTAAAGAATTTGTTGTCTTGGTCCAACAAACCATGTTCGGCCGCTTGGTCCGCCACCTGTTCCATCATGACCATGATTAAGTCAATATAATTCAGGTCGTATACGTCAAGCTGCTCGGTCACGGAGAACTTTACAGCGAAGAACTTAGACTCCAGGTCACCGGTCAACCGGTTTAGTTCGGTGGATTTTCCAGAGCCGCGATGCCCGGCAAAGAGTACCTTACATGACTGCTTCATTATGGTTTTCTTCAGTTCCTCCAGCCGGGACAGATCGTGGTCTCTTTCCGCGTCAACATTGACGTAGAATTTCCCAAAATCCTCGGACGCCAATGGGGCCGAAGGAAAGGCGGATAACATTTCCGAAACATTTACGGCGTGTTTTAGCATATGCTCACCCTCGATATTATCAGGTACCAGGTAACCGTGGTCATTTAGTGAACAGCGGGTAGTCAAATAACGTGGCCTTTGACAATGCGATCAGCTGCATCGCCTTGTTGGTCTGAGCCCCCCGAACTTTGCGACCCGACCGCAACGGCTGGAGCCACGAGCCGACTCTCCGCAGCCGAGGCTATGTCCTTCGCAAAGCGCTCGCTGAATCCAGCTACGAACGATAGTGCAATGAGGAA
>JADFXK010000308.1 GCA_015233625.1 Deltaproteobacteria bacterium
GCGGAATCAAACAGGGACAATTATGACCGTTCAAATTATAAATGCTATCGTAGCTATCTTTGAATATCTGGTCAAGACATTATCATGCCGATGATGAATTGACCGGCTTTTCTTGAATGACTTGCCTAGGTTGGAAAAAACTGCCTAGGCCTAAAGTGCCTTAGGAACGACCCCGGCATTACAATAATATATTTTAAATCAGCATGATAAATCTGTATCTAAGTCATGGCACGTCTCTTGCTTCTGCAAAGATAAACCAGAATGAGGATACCCAGATGAATCCTAATTTTAATATTTATGGACCAGGCTCTTTTCAGACGGACGTGAGCATTCATGATTCGTCAAGAAACAATACCTCTCAATCGGATACCTCCTTCGCCACCGTGTTACATCAGAACATCATGGCCGGGAGCAGCCCAGCTGGAGAGAAACGAACTCAAACGGTCAAGCCCGACTCTATCCAAGATAGGATGGTGCGGAACATCACACAAGGCGCGGACAAAAAGGTCGATCCCCGGGTGGATGGCTCGGAGCGAACCGCAAAGCGTGAGGACGTTATCCGGAATGCCCTGATGCAACTGGGACTCACCGCCGAGCAGGCGCAACAGCTAATCGCCAAGTATTTTCAGAACCCCAACACCGGGTCAGGCGGAGATGCTAATAATAACTCGGCCGGCCTGCAAGTTGATAAAGAGAAAATGTTAGCCGCATTGGGTGATACCAGCACCGCGGCGTTAAAGAATATTCAGACAGAGAAACAAAAGGCCTTGGGCCTGGCCGGGACCCTGCCCAAAGGGCTGGCGACAGATAATGACCGGGCGAGCGATCAACAAATATTAACGGCACTGAACAATATGTTCAAATCCGATGGTGCGACCGACCTTACGGCCCAGCAGGTTTTGGCCCAGGCGGCGACCCGCTTACAACAAGGGAGCAGTCAAACCCCGGTTAGCATTGACAAGACCGAATTGAATCAAATCCAGGCCAGCCTGGAAACTCTTTCCCAGAAGTTGACTGGCCAAGACGGCGCTCCGGGGACCAAGAATCTTAAAGATTCCTTAGATCAGATTGACAAGGCTATGCAAAAAGGGGCAGGGGGATTAACCGATAAAGAGAAAGACGCTCTGGGCGTTTTACTTAACAAGTTTGCCCCAGGAAGTCAGAACACCATCGATCGCCTGGCTCAGTCAAAACAACTGGCCGCCGTTGGGGCGAAACAAGAAGATGTTAATACGTTCGCCGGTCAGCCCACATCAGGAGCAGACAAAGCAACTTTGGCCGAGATACCCATGGCCGGTGATGTTAGTGCTGATAGCCTGGCCAAGAGCCTGATAACAGAATTGTCAAAGAAGAGTATTGATAAAACAGCGATGTTAAGCAAAGCCACCGTAACCACTGATCTGAAATCTGAACAAGTGGCTGATCTGGTCCGGTTGGGTCCGACTGACGACCCCAAGCCGACCACTGATCCGGTGAATCAGGTCCTCAAAAGCTTCAAAGAGGAGCTGGACAAGCAAAAGGAGGCTACCGGTCAGAATTCCGGGCATTCCATAAATGATAGCAGTCAGGTTGTTCCTGAGGTCCGGGCAAATGCCGTTCCTGATACAGGAAAAGCCCAGCCCGTTAAAGCTGATCAACCGGCGGACGGATTGAATCCATCTCGGTTAATCGGGCAGATCGTAGAACGGGCGGCGGTGACAATTAAGAATGGGACCCAAAGCTTGCGTATCGCCCTTGATCCACCCAATTTAGGTCATCTGGATGTGGATGTCAGGATTCACGAGGGTCAGGTGCGGGCGACACTGGTGGCGGACTCAGCATCGGTTAAGGAAGCTTTGGATCAGAATCTGTCTCAATTAAAACAATCCTTCGCTCAACAGGGGCTTAAGATTGATAAGTTTGAAGTATTTGTCAATCCCGATCCGCAGCGGCAACCCGAGACTCGGCAGCAGGAAGGTTTTTCCCAGCGCCGAAACCGGAGTCCCGAACAAGCAGATGAACCTCTCGGTGGGGTGAGGGCAGTCGGAGAAGCAACCGAATTGACTCGGTCCAATCCTAACCAGGCCCTGGTCAATGTATTCATATAAGGAGGAACGCCCATGGCAATCACTAATATGCAGAGTGTAACCGGTGGGATCGCCACACCGACCCAGACAAGGACAACCGGTAACAGTAACCTGGGTCAGGCCGATTTTTTGAAGCTCCTGGTGACTCAATTGCAAAATCAGGACCCGACAAGTCCGATGGATAACCAGCAATTCATTGCTCAGATGGCCACGTTCAGCCAGGTCCAACAAATGACCACCATGAATCAAAACCTGCAAAATATTCAATTGCTCCAGTCATCATTGAATAATACGTACGCCCTGAGTTTCATCGGCAAGAGCGTCACAGCCACTGGAAATCAAATGGACCTGAGTAAAGATGGGGCCACCGCCGCGTCCTTTAGTCTGCCCAGCGATGCCAAAACCGTAAGCGCCAGTATCTTCGACGCCAATGGTACCCTGGTTAAGACGATCAACTATGGGGCTCAAAAAAGCGGCACATACAAGGTTGCCTGGGATGGTACGGACAACAATGGGAAGGCTGCGGCGAATGGCACCTATACTTTCACCGTGCAAGCCCAGGATGAGAAGGGCGGATCAGTGGCGGCCCAGACTTTAATCAATGGCCAGGTCGGCGGCATCAAGTATGACCCTAATGGCACGACTTATCTGATGGTCGGCAACACCAAGGTGACGATCAGTCAAGTTCAATCAATCAACTAGCCACAAGCTGCGGGCAGCGTGTTGATACCGCCTCGCTGCCCCATAACATGCTGGACGAATAGAGTAATATTCTCGAGATTCACCCCTGGTTGTAGCAATTAGATTCTGCACGGCCTCAATTGACCCTTTTTAGCCCATATGTTCATTTGTCACCGGCCTTCGGGATGGCATAAACACGGTAAGATTTCCCGCGTCGCTCTAAATGACAACATCCGAATAGATAGTGGAGCAGAATGTTTTAAATGCGGCTCCTCTGTCATTTCGGGCGAAGCGAGAAATTTTAACTCATGCTTGCTTGGTGCCTTCTTGAAAAGAGATACACATGGCTGTTTACAGTATAATAGCCTGAAGCTCGCGATGTGCAACCCGAAACACGAATGTAGCCGGAGGTCGTCATGTCTATTTACACCGCCATGTATGCCGGAGTCAGCGGTCTTAACACGAACGGAAACTCGCTGAACGTAATCGGCGACAACATCGCCAACGTCAACACCGTGGGGTTTAAAGGGTCGCGAGCTGACTTCCAGGACGTGCTTTACCAGACGGTATCCGCGGCCGGGGCGTCTTCTCAGGTTGGTCGAGGGACAACTCTAAGCGCCGTGCTCGGCGACTTTACCCAGGGCTCCTCTCAGACGACTGATTCCCCCAGCGACATACAAATCAGCGGGTCCGGCTTCTTCATGGTCAGAAATGTGAACCAGGGGATGTTTTATACCCGGGCCGGTAACTTCCATTTTGATAAAGACGGGTATATGATCAACCCGTCCGGGTTGAAGGTTCAGGGCTGGCTGTTGAATCCCACGTCTACCGATCCCGTGGGAGCCATCACCGATATCAAAATTCCGACCCAGTCTTCCCAACCCAACGCTACGACCGGCATTCAAATGGCGGTCAATCTGGATTCCTCAGCCTCGATCACGAATACCCCGGCCACCTTGACCTCCAACCCGGCCGTGACCAGCAACTTTATTTTTGAAACCGGCCAAAACGATACATTGTCCGTCTCAATCAATGGCACGGCGCACAATATTGATCTGGTCGCCGCCGGCGCACTGACGCCGGACACCGTTTATACCGGCGCCCAGGTGGCCACGACCTTGGCAGACCAGTTGAACAATGCAGCCGGAACGCCAAATTCCTTTGCCGCAACTTATGACAACACCACCGGTCATTTCAGCATCACATCCACCGGCGCCGCCACCGCCACGATCACCACGGACACCACAAAGTCCAATGCGGCTCTCTCTTTGGGATTTACCAAGGGCACAGCCGTGCCGGTATCCAGCACCACGCCTGCTGTCAGCGACAGCGATGTTCACTACCTCATAGTCGCGCCTACGGCCACCACCCCGGGGAACAACAGCTTCAACATCAAGGTGGATAGAAACTCCAACAGCGGAGCCTACGTCACCGTCACCGTGCCCCCTGCGGCTTACACCGCGGATGGGTTGCGCCAGGCCCTGGAAACCGCTATCAACAACGCCGAATCGGCGGCCGGTGAAACGGGCAAGGTGTCGGTCAGTTACGATAGCACCAAGGGGACGTTTAATATTTCATCCAATACCCGAGGCACCAATTCCTATCTTCAGGTGACGGCCGGAAATTCGGATTTCTTGAGAACCATTAACATTACCAATTACAATGAAGTGAGCGGCGCCAGCGGGGCCTCGTCCCATGGTCAAGCCACTTCATATACCGACGTAACAGATCAGTTTAGCATCAATGCGACCAACAACGTGCTGGAATACACTATTGCCGGCGGTACTCCTGTTACTGTATCCGTGGCGGCGGGGACCTATGCCGGGAAGGACCTAGCTGCAGCGATCCAGGCCAAGGCTCCCAACGATCTGGTTGTCGCCTATGACGAGGGCACGGATCGGTTTAACATCTCTGCCAAAGATACAACTAAAACGCTTACCTTGAACTGGGTGGACGGCGTCTCCACCATGAAAAGCATCCTGGGCTTTAATGGAAAGACCGACTCTTCAGGGAGCACGAACTACACCAGTGACAACGGCACGGCTTTCAATATCGTCACTGGAGCAAATGACGCCATCACGCTGACCATAGACAGCAGTACGGACAGTCCCAAGAGTCCCGTCACCGTGACGGTCCCGGCCGGAACCTACACCGGAGTGACCCTGGCCGCGGCCATTCAAAAGGCCGCCAACGATGCCCTCAAGGCCGCCAACCAGACCGGCAAGGCCCTGGTCACTTACAACAATAACCGATTTAGCATCGGCTCGGCCACTTTCGGACCGAGTTCCTCCATCCAGATTAGCGGCGGAACTTTGCTCGATACAGTCAAAATCAATGATTTAACCAAGAAAACCGGCACCGGCTTCGACGTCACCAATCCGGGAACCAGTTCGAACTTTAACACCTCGATAACCGTTTACGACTCCTTGGGTAACCAGCACACCATAACCACCTACTTCCGCAAGGCCACCGAACCTGACCCCACCTCCGGCAACAACCAGTCCCTTTGGGAATGGTACGCCGTCGTCCCGGCCAGCGATTCC
>JADFXK010000309.1 GCA_015233625.1 Deltaproteobacteria bacterium
GAAGGTGTTTTATTTCTTAAATCATTTGGATGAGCATATTGATGAGATACGCTCTCTTCTGGTCGAAAACTTTCAGATCATTAAAGCATAAACCATGCCAGGAAAAACCTAAATTGGAGTAGTATACTATCACGAATTGAGCGAATAGAACGCCATGATACCCTTAAAGAGCTTATTATAGCAGCCTCTAAGACCGCCGACCTGGAGTCTTTCCAGTCGAGACTGCCCTAGTTTCATTTCCATTAGCAGGCAGATAACCAACCAATCGAAGAAAGGGGCAGAAAGGAGTCTCGGACCATGTGGAACTTTGACCTGATGGACACAGTCGCCGGTCGGCAAATTTATTGGGCGGGCATAAGAAAAGGCCGGAGAGAAGTAAGACGGGAAATAATACGAGAAGGTCGGATCAAGCAAGCCAGAGAAAATATCCTGGATATCTTGACGGCTCGATTTGAGTTTGTTCCTCAAGATATTTTATATAAAATTGATCAAATAGAACGCCATGATACCCTTAAAAAGCTTGTTAAAACCGCCATCAAGACCGCCGACTTGTGGGCTTTTCGGTCTAAACTGCCCTAATTCCCTTGCTCTTCGCCAGGCCGATAACCGCTCCAGGGCGTTGGCAGCGACCCATCGTTGGCGATTATGAATTGCTACCATTCAAAGGGGCGGCCGAAATATGACAGCACCGACAGGGCCAGCAAATAAACGCTGATGATGGATTGAACGCCGGAAAGAACCCTGGTCCATCCGCTGGCTCGGAGGCTGTATTCATGGCGCTGCATTTGTCTGATCCAAGTACCGACTTTGAGTCCTCGCCAATTGATATTGAAGGCGGACAGAATGCTGAAGTAGAATGCAAAGAATATTGCCTGCCAAATGCCGAACATGCGGCCGGACTCCAACACTCCCCACTTTCGCCAGACCAACATCTTGGGATATTCCACGCCCATATCTAGGTTAACCCGGTCAGGGTGCCACACCACCCAAATGCCGTTCTCCTCCCCCAAGAAAATAGCCGTTAGATATCCCCAAAAAAAGATAGGTATGAACACCAGGAGAATAACCACTGGCCTTAGAGGCGACATACCCCAATCGCAGGTGGCCTCAAACATCCAAAATTTGGCCCAGGCACCGGCATGTTCCCAAATGAACTTAGAGAAAGGAATATCATTTTTCCTACCGGCTAACGGATATTTTAGAATGTCATCCGATAACTTGCTGAGATATTCATATGGCGGGTTCAAGTTGAGAAGATCGGTATCGAGATAAAGTTCGTTTAATTTGTTGATCATCTCACCGTGCTTCAAGGCATAAGTGACTGCACGTTCCTGATCTCGGAATCCTGCTTTCTTAAATGCCTCCCGTAACTCTACCAAAGCATAAAGGAGCCTGAAACGTAATAAGTGGATATTCTTGGCGGTAGAAATGCTTAGTAAGTCAGGTAATGATCCAGGTCTTGGTTCAAAAAGCAAATGGGACAGATCTGCGTCCTTAAAATGGGCGTCCTTCAGATTGGCGTCCTTCAGCTTGGCGTCCTTCAGCTTGGCGTGTGACAGATTGGCGTGTGACAGGTCGGCGTGTGACAGATTGGCGTGTGACAGATTGGCGTGTGACAGATTGGCGTTGGACAGATTGGCCAGCCATAGATTGGCGTAGGACAAATCGGCGCCAGCCAAAATGGCGTAGGACAAATTGGCGCGACTTAGAAGGGCGTGCGACACATTGGCCCCCTTCAGATAGGCGCTGGAAAGATTGGCGCTCACTATATAGGCGCTGGAAAGATTGGCGCGCCATAGAAAGGTGCCGGACAGATTGGCGTTCTGCAGAATGGCCTTGGTCAGATCGGCTCTCTCCAGATCGGCGTTGGGCAGTTCGGCTTCCCTTAGCACGGCCTGGGACAGACAGGCGCCCTCCAGACTGGCGTATGACAGATTGGCGTAGGTCAGATTTGCGTGAGACAAATCGACGCCTGATAAAACGGAGTCGGGTCGTTCGTCGTCGTTCATTTTGGCTCGGGTCAACTTGGCTTCCCATAGTTCGGCGTTGGACAGGTTGGCTTTCCACAGACTGTCTTTGGACAGATATTTGTTCCACAGATATACCATTTCTTGATTGTTGTAGTACCGTTCACCTTTCCACCGTTTGGGTTTGGACAGCTTGGCGTGGGACAGATCAGCGAACGATAGTTGAGCGAACGACAGATTGGTGCCCGACAGATCGGCTCCGTTCAGCATAGCGTGGGACAAATCAGCCTGTTCTCCCGAAATGTGCCGTACCTGCTTTCCCGCAGCGAAAGCAGCGCGATATGTTTGAAGCCAAATCCGATGCTCCTCCAACGTCTTCTCCAGATCAATGCAAACTGATATCTCTCCTACTTTCTTTTCTATCCAGATGCCTTCCGGCGTGGCTGAACTTTCCGGCGCGGCAACGGAGGTCCGGTCTTCCGGTGGCTGGGCATGGGCGGTGGGTGCGGACCAAAAGAATATTCCAGCGGTCATGAGGGCTAAGATGTGAAATGAAATCCGCATGATTGGTCTGTTCCACGGGCATCCGGAGGTTAGATATCGCGCCGATTTTTGAACTATGATTTCGTTGATTGGCTATGATTTCACTGATTGAATGGAGACTACGAGCGTGCCGGACCATCTACCCATCCACCTGGCCGACCGCATGGGCATCCGATTGCCAGACCACCTGGGCATCCTACTTCAAGGTCCATTATTAGGGATAATAACGCCTTATGATGGGCCACCATCCTAAATACCCCGTAGGGGTTACCCAATCTAGCCCAGGGTCAGCGAAGCGCCACCCTGGGTCATGCAAAAACAAAGCCTGGAATCTTAATTCAACGGCGTTCCCCTCGACTAACCCGGCACCCCCCCGTTGGGGCATTATTCGGATTGAGCCGTTTATTTTAGCTGACCGCTTCCAGGTGTCCTAGTCGGAATCCACCTTCAGCACCGACAGGAAGGCCGATTGGGGAACCATGACGGAGCCGACGGCCTTCATCCGCTTCTTGCCTTCCTTTTGTTTTTCCAGGAGCTTCCGTTTTCGGGAGATATCTCCGCCGTAGCATTTGGCGGTGACGTCTTTGCGGAAAGCCGAGATGGTCTCCCGGGCGATGACCTTGGCCCCGATGGCGCCCTGGATGGCCACCTTGAACATCTGCCGGGGGATCTCCGTTCGGAGCTTCTTGCAAATACCCCGAGCCCGGCCCTCGGCCCGATTGCGGTGGATGAGCATGGACAAGGCGTCCAGGCGTTCGCCGTTGATCAGGATATCCAGCTTGACCAGATCGCTGGGCCGGTAATCCAGGAGATCATAGTCGAACGAGGCATAACCCTGGGACACGGACTTGATCTTGTCGTAGAAGTCGTAAATGACCTCGGCCAGGGGAAGTTCATAGGTCAACTCTATCCGGTTTTCGGACAGATAATTGATGTTGGAACTCGTTCCCCGATGGTCCACGCAGACCTTGATGACCGCACCCAGGTATCTTTCCGGCATAATCATGGCCGCCTTAATGTACGGCTCTTCGGTCGTGGAAATCTTGGTCGGCTCTGGAAAGGCGGTGGGATTGTCGATGTACAACTCCTGACCATTGGACATCATGAACCGGTACCGGACCGAGGGCGCGGTCATGATCAGAGCCAGATTGAATTCCCGTTCCAACCGTTCCTGCACGATTTCCACATGGAGCAGGCCCAGGTAGCCGCACCGAAATCCGAAACCCAGAGCGGCTGAAGCATCCTTCTGAAAGGTCAGCGAGGCGTCATTCAGCTTGAGCTTCTCCAGGGCCACGGCCAGGTCCTGGTAGTCATCGGCATCCACAGGGTAGATCGACGAAAACACCACCGGCTTGACCTCTTTGAAGCCGGGTAGGGGCTGGTCGCAGGGATTGTCCCGGAGGGTGATGGTGTCCCCCGTGCTGGTGTCGCTGACCGTCTTGACCCCGGCCACAATGTAGCCCACATCGCCGGCCGTCAACACCGGTTTGGAAATCAGCTTAATCCGGAACATGCCGACTTCTTCCACCCGGTATTCCGCCTTATTCGACCAGAAGATGATGGTATCACCCGCTTTGAGCTGACCGTTAAACACCCTGGTATAGATGACCGTGCCCCGGTAGGCATCATATCGGGCGTCAAAGATAAGCGACTGCAAGGCCGCGGTGGGATCGCCTTTGGGCGGCGGGATGCGCTCGACGATGGCTTCTAAGAGTTCTTCGATCCCGCGGCCTTCTTTGGCCGAGACCAGTAAGGCCGTGTCCGGGTCCAACCCCAACTCGTGGTCTATTTGCTCCTTGACCATGTCCAGGTCGATACTGGGCAGGTCAATCTTGTTGATGACCGGGATGACGGTCAGATCATGTTCCATGGCCAGGTAGAGATTGGCCAGAGTCTGGGCCTGGACGCCCTGGCTGGCATCCACCACCAGCAAGACACCTTCGCACGAGGCCAGGGAGCGAGAGACTTCGTAGGAAAAATCCACGTGACCGGGGGTATCGATTAAATTCAGGGCGTAGGTCTGGCCGTTCTTGGCGTGGTAGCTCAAGGTGATGGCCTGACTCTTGATGGTAATGCCCCGTTCCCGCTCCAGGTCCATGGTGTCGAGCACCTGGTTTTGGAATTCCCGGATGTCGATGGTCTTGGTCAGTTGGATGAGGCGGTCGGCCAGAGTCGATTTGCCGTGATCAATATGGGCGATGATGCTAAAATTTCTGATATGATCCATGTATTACGTTTCTCGGTCAATGAATGGTTAAAGATAAGGAGTTTTCACCTGAAAGGCGGTGGCTTCAAATGCTGTATTCTGGAAGGCAAGATAGCAGAGAAATCGTACAAGTCAAGTCAATACTCTGTCTCGGATGGCCCAACCCATTGTGGTCACAGTGCGGATGGCGATTCAGTTCCTCGTTATGATTTTTGTTGCCATTTCTGGTTAATCTGGTCAATATAATGAGAGTCGGTTTTCAGGGCATACGCATGAAAAAATATCGCGCGGAGAAAAGTATGGCTTTACAAGAGTGGGTGACCCGAAAAGCCCTGAAAGGGCGAACTAGGTTAGCCCAGGGAAAGCGAAGCGCAGCCCTGGGTGCGAGGGGTTCGGTCCTTTGACCTATGGGGTTTTAGTTGTAATATTATTACCCAGGGCTTCACCCCAATGCTGTTGAATTAAGGTTTTGAGGTCCGTACCACATTTTCGGTGAGGCGCCTGCCGGACCGAATTATGAGGCTTCGAGGTTCATCACCGCTTAATGAAGAACTGTTATCATGTCAAATC